>JBEKZN010000099.1:0-6056 GCA_049509815.1 Opitutales bacterium | reverse complement strand
AAGATCGAAGTTCTGCCGGCGTGAACGAAATCTCGCGATGCCATATGGGAATCCAACATCTGAGGTCGCGGTGGCCGTAGTCTGGCGGCTGATTGACGAGCAGGTGGGCGCGCTGGAGGCGGTGGCCGCGCCATTGGGCGAGGCGCTGGGACGGGTACTGCGCCGGGATGTTTTGGCGGATGCTGATCAACCGCCGTTCGATCGCGCCGCCATGGATGGTTACGCGTTTTTTCCGGCAGCGGGCCCGGCACGATACCGGTTGGTCGGGGCGATCAAGGCTGGCGAAACGGCGAGCAGCGTGCCTGGGCCGGACGAGGCGGTGCGGATTTTCACCGGCGCGGCGCTGCCGGCGACCGGCATGGCGGTGTTGATGCAGGAGGAGGCGCGGGTGGAGGATGGCATGCTCGCGGTGGAGCGGCGCGTGGAGCCTGGCGAACAGGTGCGGCGGCGCGCGACGGAGGCGCGAACGGGGGACGTGCTGGTGCGCGCGGGGACGAGGCTCGGTCCGGCGGAAGTGGCGATTGCGGCGGCGGTGGGCGAGACGCGCCCGCTGGTGACGCGCTGGCCGCGCGTGGCTCACGCGACGACCGGGGATGAAATTGTGCCGCCGGAAAAAACGCCCGGTCCGGGACAAATCCGGGACAGCAATGGAGTTTTGATCGCCGCGCTGCTGGGCGCGACGGGATTGCCACCAGGCTGCCTGACCCAGGAGCGGTGGGGCGATGATGCGACGGCGGCGACGGAGCGGATGCGGGCGGAGGCGTTTGCGAAGGCGGAGGTTGTGCTGATTTCCGGCGGGGCGAGCGTGGGGGAACATGACTATGCGGCGCGGGTGCTGGGCGCGGCGGGGTTTGAGTTGAGGGTGCGGCGGGTGAACAGCCGGCCCGGGCGGCCGCTGATTTTCGGGACAAACGGACGGCGGCTGGCATTTGGCCTGCCCGGAAATCCGGTGTCGCATTTTGTGTGCTTTCATTTGTTCGTGCACCGGGCGCTGGCGCGGCTGGCGGGCGCGGAACCCGTGGCGTGGGGAACGGCGCGTCTGGCGGTGGCGCTCGAAGAGGCGGCGAACGCGCGTCCGACCTATTGGCCGGCGGTGCGGGGGTGGGACGCGGAGGGACGCATGACCGTGCGGCCGCTGCCGTGGTGCAGTTCCGGGCATCTGGCGGCACTGGCCGGCGCGGACGCGCTTTTTCTGGTGCCACCCCACACTGAGACATTGCCGGCGGGGGCGCAAGTGGACACACTGCCGCTGACCACCCCGGCCCCGTCATGAAGCGAAACGCCCTCACCCACCTCGATGCGCGCGGCGACGCACGGATGGTGGATGTATCCAAAAAACCGATACAAACGCGGCGTGCGGTGGCGGAGGCGGTGCTGCGGTGCGCGCCCGCGACCCTTGCGCTGCTGCGCGCGCAGGCGCTGCCGAAGGGCGACGCGCTGGCGGTGGCGCGAGTGGCGGGCATCCAGGCGGCGAAGCGGACGGCGGAGCTGATCCCGCTGTGCCATCCACTGCCATTGCACCACGCGGGGGTGACGTTCACGCTGGAGACAGACCGAGTGGTGATCCGCGCGGAGGCGGCGACGGACGCGCGCACGGGCGTGGAAATGGAAGCGCTGACGGCGGCGGCGGTGGCGGCGCTGGCGCTTTACGACATGCTCAAGAGCGCGGACAAGGAGATGGTCATCGAGCAGGTGCGGCTTTTGGAAAAAACCAAGAAGTAAACGCCGATGGCCGCCACCATTCCAGGGAGATGCAAGGTTGGACGATTGACCATCAGCGATCGCGCCTCGGCAGGCGTTTACGAAGATCGAAGTGGCCCGGCCATTGAGGAGGCGCTCGGGGCGCTGTTTGGCGGTGCGGCGGATTTTGTCCGGGCCTTGGTGCCGGACGAGCGTCCGCAGATCGCGGCGACGCTGCGGCGGCTGTGCGACGAGGACGCTTGCGCGCTGGTGGTGACGACGGGCGGGACGGGCCCCACGCCGCGCGATGTGACGCCTGAGGCGACGCGCGAAGTGCTGGAAAAGGAGCTGCCGGGGTTCGGCGAGATCATGCGAGCGCGTTCGTTCGAGAAGGCGCCGACGAGCATTTTGTCGCGCGGGACGGCGGGGGTGCGCGGGCGGGCATTGATTATCAACCTGCCGGGCAGCCCGAAGGCGGTGCGCGAATGCCTTGAAATTTTGGCGCCGGCGATACATGAATGCCTGCGGCACCTGCGCGAATAAGGCCGGTCGTCTAAATCACCTTGTCTTTATCCCCATGAACTCGCACGTCTGGTGGTCCGTGGTTTTGCTTTGTGGCATGGCGGCGTCGGCGCGGGCGCAGGAAGTGGTGGTGTCGGCCGCGGCGAGTTTGAAGGATGCGCTGACGGAGCTGGCACCGATGTGCAAGCAGCAGACGGGAGTGACGCTGTCGCCGAATTTCGGGGCGTCGGGGATTTTGGCGCGGCAGATTGAGGCGGGCGCGCCGGTGGACATTTTCATTTCCGCGGATGACGCGACGATGGATGGGTTGGAAAAGGCCGGGCTGCTTGCGGCCGGCACGCGCGCGCCGCTGCTGGGCAACGCGCTGGTGTTTGTGGCGCCGGTGGCGAGCATGCTGAAGATGGATGGCCCGGCGGCGCTGGAGCAGCCGGAGGTGAAGCGCATTGCGGCGGGAGAGCCGAAGACGGTGCCGGCGGGGCATTATGCGCAGCTTTACCTGCAGCAGGCCAAGGTGTGGGACGCGGTGAAGGAGAAGATTGTGCCGCTGGACAATGTGCGCACGGTGCTGTCAGCGACAGCGGCCGGAAACGCGGACGTGGGCATTGTTTATCGGACGGACGCCTTGACCGAGCCGCGCGTGCGGGTGATTTGGACGGTGCCAGCCGGGCAGGGGCCGGCGATCCACTACCCGATCGCGATTCTCAAGGGCACGAGCGCAGCGGCGGCGGCGGCGAAAGTGCGGGAATTTCTGCTGAGCGACGCGGCGGGCGCGGTGTTCGCCCGCGACGGTTTTACCCTGCCGCCGCGCACCGGCGCGCCGGCGAAAGCTCCATGAGCTGGGACCTGGTCGGATTCACGGTCGGGATGGCGGCGCTGGCGGTGGCGGTGACGCTGCCGGGGGCGCTGGCGCTGGCGTGGCTGCTGGCGCGGCGGGATTGGCCGGGAAAAATCCTGGTGGAGGCGCTGGTGACGCTGCCGCTGGTGCTGCCGCCGGTGGCGACGGGGCTGCTGTTGCTGCTGGTGCTGGGGCGCAACGGCTGGGTGGGCGCGGCGCTGCACCATTGGTTTGGCGCGGAGATCGTGTTCACGTGGAAGGCGGTGGTGGCGGCGATGATGGTGATGTCGTTTCCGCTGGTGGTGCGCGCGGCGCGGGTGGGTTTCGAGTCGGTGGATCGCTCGCTGGAAGAAACGGCCCGCACGCTGGGGGCGAGCGCGTGGCAAGTGTTTTTCGGTGTGAGCTTGCCGCTGGCACGGCGCGGGGTGCTGGCGGGGGTGGTGCTGGGGTTTGCGCGGGCGCTGGGGGAATTCGGCGCGACGATGGTGGTGGCGGGGAACATCCCAGGGCGCACGACGACGGTGCCGCTGGCGATTTACACGGACATCATTTTGGGAGACAACGACGCGGCGCTGCAATTGATCGCGATTTCGTTCACGCTGGCGCTGGCGGCGGTGTTCCTGGGGGAGCGGCTGGCGCGGCCGCTGCCAGATACGGCGCGGGCGTGAGGCGGCGCGAGGCTTGGGTGCGCGATCGGAATATGTCCACCCTGGCGTTAGGAAAAGAGACGGCGTGGTGGGGTTAACCGATGGCGAAAAGGCGTCCTAATGCGCAAGAGAATGGACGCTGCTGACTGGGCCACCAGGCGAAAAGACGGCGGTTTCACATTGAAGCGCAGGCCGACCCGATGTTGTAATAAGACGCGGCTCGCGCCGCGGGGGTGCGAGTTGCCGAGGTCATGCCTGATACCAAACGAGCCCAGCAGACGATTCCATTTCGGCCGTGCATCGTGGATGCGCTGCGCGGTTATTCGACGAAGAAATTTCTGGCGGACTTGAACGCGGGAGTGACGGTGGCGATGGTGGCGATTCCGCTGGCGATGGCGTTCGCCATTGCGAGCGGGGTGAAGCCGGAGGCGGGGTTGGTGACGGCGGTGGTGGCGGGATTTCTGATTTCCGCGCTGGGCGGTTCGCGCTACCAAATCGGGGGGCCGACAGGGGCGTTCGTGCCGATTCTGGCGGCGATCGTGTTGGTGCACGGGGTGGACAATTTGCTGGTGTGCACGTTCATGGCGGGGATTATTTTATTTTTGATGGGTGCGACGGGGTTGGGGAAGGTGATCAAATACATTCCGTACCCGGTGACGATGGGGTTCACGAGCGGAATTGCGGTGATCATTTTCACGGGCCAGATCAAGGATTTCCTGGGGTTGTCGATCAAGCTGCCGGCGCAGTGCTGGGCACAAATGGAGTTGTATGCGGAATCACTGGGCGGCACGAACGGGCCAACACTGGCCGTGGGGGCGGCGGTGGTGGCGATGGTGCTGTTGTGGCCGGCGCGGTGGCAGCGGCGGGTGCCGGGTTCGATTGTGGCGCTGATCGTGGCGACGCTGGCGGTGAAGTGGCTGGGGCTGAAGGTGCTGACGATTCAGGAGGCGTTTCCCGGCGGGATTCCGCAGGGGTTTCCGGGGTTTCACCTGCCGGAATTGGATTTGGCAAACATTCGCGAGCTGGTGGGGCCGGCGATGACGGTGGCGATGCTGGGAGCGATTGAGTCGCTGCTGTCGGCGGTGGTGGCGGACGGGTTGACGAACGACCGGCATGATTCGAACCAGGAGCTGATGGCGCAGGGGATTGCGAACATGGTGTCGCCGCTGTTTGGCGGGATTCCAGCGACGGGGGCGATTGCGCGGACAGGGACAAACATCCGATGCGGGGCGGTGTCGCCGGTGGCGGGGATCGTGCATGCGCTGACGTTGTTGGTGATCATGCTGGTGGCGGCGCCGCTGGCGAACGGGATTCCGCTGTGCGCGCTGGCGGGGATTTTGCTGGTGGTGTCGTTCAGGATGGGGGAGTGGCACGAGTTTGCGCGGCTGCGGCGGATTCCACCGAGCGACGCGCTGGTGTTTTTGACGGTGTTTTCGCTGACGGTGCTGATGAACCTGACGTGGGCGGTGGGGGTGGGGATCGTGCTGGCGGCGCTGCTGTTCATCAAGCGGGTGTCGGAGACTTCGGAGGTGACGGCGCTGGACGACACGCATCCGGCGAGCGGGGACCGGCCGGTGTGGGCGGACGAGGCTTGGCCGGAGGGGGTTTACGTGTTCCGGGTGCAGGGGGCGTTTTTTTTCGGGACGGCGGACATGCTGGAGACGTCGATGCGGCGGGCGGGGGCGCGGCTGCGGGTGATGGTGCTGCTGTGCGAGGAGGTGTTTTCGATGGACGCGACGGGGCTCAACGCGCTGGAGAGCCTGCTGGAGCGGCTGCGGGGCCACCGGCAGCATTTGATTTTATGCAAGGTTTTGAAGCAGCCGCTGGCGGTGCTGGAGAAGAGCGGTTTTCTGGAGGAGCTGGGGCGGGAGAATTTGACGGGGACGCTGGACGAGGCGCTGGCGCGGGCGCGGGGGGCGGTGGAGGGGAATGACGCGGTTTGAGGAATGCAGATTCTTTTGTGGCTTACGCCTTGCGCGGGGCGGGGAGGGTGCGCAGGCCGATGGCGATGCGGTTCCAGGCGTTCATGAAGGAGATGATGAGGGTGAGGTCAACGATTTGGGCTTCGGTGAAATGGGGCTTGAGGCGGTCGTAAACCTCGTCGGGGGCGTGGGCGGTGGAGACGTGGACGAGGGACTCGGCCCAGGCGAGGGCGGCTTTTTCGCGGTCGTCGAAGAACGGGCATTAGTGCCAGGCGGCGAGGCAATCGAGGCGCTGCTGGGTTTCGCCTTCGGCGCGGGCCTGGGTGGAGTGAAGGTCGCAGCAATAGACGCAGCCGTTGATTTGGGAGACGCGGAGTTCGACGAGCGCGCGAAGTTTGGCGTCGATGGAGGTGAGTTGCTTGCCGGCGTTGCCGAGGAGGTCAACGGCCG
>JBEKZN010000098.1:0-8630 GCA_049509815.1 Opitutales bacterium | reverse complement strand
GTGCTGGGGATTATTCCGTCGCGCATCGCCTTCGCGGATCGTTACACTTATCTCCCGCAGATCGGATTGCTGGTGGCGCTGGTGTGGGGCGGCGCGGAATTGGCCGCGGCGTGGCGGGTGCGCCCGGGGATCCTGGCGACCGTGTCGGCCGGGGTGGTTCTCGCTCTCGGCGCACTCGCTTTTCGCCAGACGCGCTATTGGCGCGACAGCGAAACGCTGTGGCGCCACACGCTGGCTTGCTCGACAAACGACACGGTGGCGTATTACAATCTGGCGGATGCAATCGGCGAAAGCGGCCGCAACGCCGAAGCAATCGGGTATTTGCTCAAGACTCTGGAAATTGATCCGACCTATGAGACCGCCGACGTGAATTTAGGAAACCTGTTGTTGGAGGAAGGGCACGTGAACCAAGCGATGGCTTGCTTCGCCCATGCACTGCAACTCGATCCCGGCGATCAGAAGGCGCACAACGACCGGGGCCAAGCCCTGCTCCAAATCGGGCGGCCGACGGAAGCCGCCGCGGAGCTGCGGTGGGCGCTGGAGATCAATCCCAATTACGCGAAGGCAAGGTACAACCTGGGAATTGCGCTCGGCGACCTCGGACAGTACGAGTCCGCGGTCGAGCAATACAAGCTGGCGCTGGGCATCCAGCCGGCGTTTGCCGAAGCGGACTACAACCTGGGCAATGTATTGATGGCGCTGGGACGGACGAATGAGGCCGTACCGTATTTCCGCCAAGCGCTGAAGTTGAAACCAAACGACGGGGATATTCACAACAATCTCGGCAGTGCGCTGATGAACCTCGGACAATTTGAGGCGGCGGCCATGGAATTCAAACGGGCGGTCGAGTTGCAGCCGGCCAACGCCTCGGCGACAACCAATCTGGCGTGGCTATTGGCCACGCTCCCGGATGCGAGCATGCGCAACGGAGGGGAAGCATTGCGGCTGGCGCAACGGGCCAGCCAATTAACCGGCAACGACAATCCTCTGGTGCTGCGCACGCTGGCGGCGGCTTATGCCGAAACGGGGCAATTCGATCTCGCGGTGCAGAACGCGCGGCTGGCAATTCCGCTGGCGGAAGCGGAGGGCGTACCCGGGCTGTCCGATGAACTGGAACGAGAACTGGCGGATTATCAGCAGGGATTGCCGTTTCGGATGGACGCGGATGCAAAGCAACGAGCGCAGTGAGGTCAAGGCGGCGCGGGACCACCGCTAGGCAGTAGCCCGGGCGGCGACTTCGGCGGCGCGCTGGATGGCGGCTTGCTCGCGGGCGTGCTTGATTTCGGCGAGCTTGCTCTTGCGAAGGGCTTCGGCCTCGAGTTTGACTTCCATTTCGATGGCGAATTCTTCGCGGATGACCTCGAGGTCTTCCAAGTCGGGCGGGACGGTGCCGATGGCTTCCTCCATGGAGGAGAGGCCGGCCTTGACTTTTTTCATGCTGTCCTGGTGGAGCGTGAACATGCCGTTCATCATGGCGATGCGCTTGATGACGCCGGTTTCGGCTTCCTTGTTGATGGCTTCGACGAGGGCTTCGCTGGTGGCCATGAGTTCGTGGATGCCGACGCGGCCCTTGTAGCCGGCGCGATTGCAGGCGGGACAGCCTTCGGGGTTGTGACGAAAGACGGGGCCGTTCCACTGGATGGCTTTGCGGAGGATTTCGGCTTCGCGGCCGGCGGGTTCGTAAACTTGCTTGCACGATTTGCAGACGCGGCGCATCAAACGCTGGGCACAAACGCAGACCAAGGCCGCGGAAACCATGAAGGGCTCGACGTCCATTTCGGTGAGGCGGGCGACGGTGGACGGGGCGTCGTTGGTGTGGAGGGTGGAAAAGAGCATGTGGCCGGTGAGCGCGGCTTCGACGGCGATGCCGGCGGTTTCCTGGTCGCGAATTTCGCCGACGAGGATGATGTCGGGATCCTGGCGCAGGAAGGCGCGCAGGGCGGTGGCAAAAGTGAGGCCGATCTTGCGGTGCATCTGCATCTGTCAGATGCCGGGGAGAGTGTACTCGATGGGATCCTCAGCGGTGCGGATGACCATGTCCGGCGAGTTGATTTCGTTGAGGGCGGAATAGAGGGTCATGGACTTGCCGGAGCCGGTGGGGCCGCAGTGCAGAAGCATGCCAAAAGGGCGTTGGAGGAGGCCGCGGTAGAGTTCGAGATTTTCCGGTTCGAAGCCGAGGGCGGTGAGGGGAAGCGTGGACTTCTGCTTGTCGAGGATGCGCATGACGACGCCTTCGCCGTGGTTGAGCGGAGCGGTGGAGACGCGCAAATCGATGTCGAGGTTTTTGCGGGTGTATTGCTTGAAGACGATGCGGCCGTCCTGCGGCATGCGCTTTTCCGAGATGTCGAGGTTGGACATCACTTTAAGGCGGGCGACGAGCGCGCCGGCGATTTTGGCGGGAAGAGTGAGTTTTTCCTGACAGTTGCCGTCAACGCGGACGCGGACGCGGGTGTTTTTCTCGAAAGGTTCGATGTGGATGTCGCTGCCCCCGGAGTAATAGGCTTCCTCGATAATGCGGTTGGCGAGCTGGATGACAGGGGCGGATTCCTCGTCTTCGAGGGCGGCATCGGTCGAGGAGTTCGTTGAGGTCGGACTCGAGGGTGAGAAGGAGGGCGACTTTCTGGTGGGTGATTTCCTGAATTTTGTGGGTAACCTGGAGGTTGAACGGGTTGGCGAGGGCGACGATGACGTAGGAGCCGGCCATGCCGACGGGGAGGACGCGGTGTTCGCGGCAGAAGTCACGGTCGAGTTTTTGGAAGGTGAGTTCGTCGGCCTGGAAACCGCGGGCATTGAAGGGGCAGAGGCCGAAGGCGCGGCTGCGGGCGGTGAGGAGGGCGAAGTCGGAGACTTTGTGTTCGGCTTGGAGCAGCTTGCCGAGGTTTTCGCCGGAGAGATCTTCGTGGGAATTGATCAAGGCGGTGGCCTGCTCGTCAGACAATTTGCCGAGGTCCTTCAGGTGGTTGACGATGGAAGCCTGGATGCGGGCGAGGGACATGGAAGCGAGGCAGAATGCAGAAGCCGGAATTTAGATTGCAGAATGACAAAAATACGGTGAACGGCAAAGGACACATTTAGCCGCTTCGGGGGCGGATTTTAAAGCCCAAGTTGATTGAAGACAATAATTAACAAGTCTTTTAAAACGCGATGGAAAGCCGGAATTCAGCGCACCAAAGTCCATGGCTATTGCCTGGTAATTGCAAAACTGCTGCCTCGAAACGTACGAGATAACGCGTCCTCCCTAACGGAATATACTTTGGCAGGCCTTTAGTCGCCTGGCACCAGATCGGGGTACAGAAGCTGGAGCTGATCGAGGGTGTTGGCGGCCTTGATGATGGCGGGCGAAACTTTGAGGTTTTTGAGGATGACGGCGGGTTCGGCGCCGGCGCGGCGCGCGGCGTCTTCGATGAATTCACGCTGGCGGCTGAGGAGGTAGGCACGCAGGCCGGCGGGGGTTGTGGCAGCGGTCACACCGAGGAGCTTGGCGGCATCTTCGCCGGAGAGGGGGCCGGAGCGTTCGATGGCGACGATGCGGCGGGCGACGTCCACGACTTCGGAGTAGTTGCCAGGCCAGTGGTGGGAGAGCAGAACGCTGACGGCGGCAGGCGAGAGTTGGGCGCGGGCGAGATCGCCTTCCCGCTTGGCAAAAAGGTCGAGGTGGAGCTTGAGGTAGGTGGCGAGATCGGCGACACGGTCGCGCAGTGGGGGAAGAACGACGAGGTGCTTGTTGACGAGGTCGAAGAGCGCGGGGCCGTTTTCAGGGAGGGACTGGGGGTAGCGGGAGATGTCGAGGTAAAAGACCCAATGAATTTCGCGGCCGTTGGGGAGGAGTTTGGAGTCGCCGGAGAGGAGTTTCTGAACGAACTCAACCTGGCTGACGGTGGCTTCGCCAAATTCGGTGATGGCGACGAGCTTGCTGATCTGGTTCTGGCCGGGAAGCTCGCGGATGGTTTGAAGGACGTCGAGCGATTCGATTTGGCTGATCGAGAACTGGTGAATGGGAAGCCCGGCGAAGCCGGCCCAGTCGGAAAGTTCGCAGGTGATGAGCTCAAGTTCGCCGCCGGGGGGCACGCCGACAAAGAGGTAGCGGTCAACGTGGGAGGCGTCCCAAAGGTGCTGGGCGAACTGGCGGGAGGCTTCGGTGCCGTCGGCGAGGTGGTTGAGTTCGGGGTAAGTGCGAGCTTTGACCTCGGGAGCGTTCTGGTCAGCGCCGGAGCGGGCGGCGACGCGGTCTTCGTCGGACATGGGCTGGACAAAGCGGCGGACGTGGCTGATGAAGGCTTTGACGTCGAAGGGTTTTTCGAGGACGAGGGTGACGTCCATGTTCGCGACCTTGACGAGCTCGGGGGTGTTCATCAGGCCGGAAACCATGATGATGGGGAGGTTGGGCAGGCGGGCGCGGGCGCGCTCCATGAAATCGGCGCCGTCCATGACGGGCATTTTGTAATCGGCGATGACGAGATCGAACTGCTCGGCATCGAGGGCCTTGAGGGCGTCGAGCGGGCGGGTGACCATCTCCGTGCGAAAGCCCTCCTGGACCAGGAGGTCGCGGAGCATTTCGGCGTAATTTTCCTCGTCGTCGAGGACCAGTATTTTTCCAGCCATAGGGTCAGCGTGCGTAATAGGATGCTTTTGTACACGAAATAGTTGCAGCAAGGCAACTCCGGCGCGGAATTATTTTTTTGCGGGGGCAGGCGCCATCGACCGATCCGGACTTGGGCTAATTTTAAGGCGTTGGGTGGACATGCAGTGACAAGCCAAGATGCGAGGGCGCCTCGGGTGGGGGAGCGTCCGATATCCTACCGACAAACCCGCAAGAGGAAAGCGGGGACGTCATCGCCAGCCTCCCGCCAGACATTCCCCAATGCTGGCTTGCCGCATGGCGCGCGACTGTCGCATATTGGCGATACCCCACCCCATTCGGACATGAAGTTGTTGCGTATTCGCCATGGTATTTTGTTTCTATTTGGCGTCACCACCATGGTTAGCGTGGTTTTCGCCCCGGCGCAAACCACGCCCACCGCTACCATCGGGCCGATGCCGTTGCCGGCGGTGCCCGGCATTCCCATTCCGCCGATGAAATCGGCCGACCAGCTTCCGGTCATCGCGCCAGTCGTGAGCGAGCCGGTGAAGCTCACGGACAACGGCCAGAGCTACATCTTATCCAACGGCATTGTCACAGCAACCGTGAGCAAGCGCAACGGCGACCTCTCAACGCTGGAGTATCTTGGGACGGATTTGATGGGCCATAACTCCGGCCACCCGGCCGGCTATTGGGAAACCTCCCCGGGCAACGGCGCCGTGGCGACAGTGACGATTGACCCGGCGAGCAACGGAGGGGAACGGGCCGAAGTCTCCGTCAAAGGCCGCAGCGGTGGCTTCATCCAGGAAACACGCTATGCGATGGGCCGCGGGGAAAGCGGTGTTTACACGTACGCGATTTACTCGCACACCGCCGACATGGAACGCGCCAGCATGGGCGAAAACCGCTTCGGCACCAAACTCAACCCGGCCGTGTTCGACTGGCTGAGCGTGGACGCCAACCGCAACCTGCTGATGGCCACCAGCGCCGATTGGGACGCCGGCACCCAGATGGGCAGCATGAAGGAGGCGCGCTATTTGAACACCGGCATCCACCAGGGCCAGGTCGAGCACAAATACGATTACTGTGGGTACCAGTTTTTCACTCCCGCCTTCGGCTGGTCCAGCACCAAGCAGCATCTGGGCTTCTGGTTCATCAACCCCACCGTGGAATTCCTGAGCGGCGGCGTGACCAAGGACGAATTGGACTGCCATCTCGATGACAACGCCGGCGGCGACCCGCTGATTCTCGATTACTGGCGCGGCACCCACTACGGGGGCACCGACTGCAACGTCGCCGCCGGCGAAGTGTGGAGCAAGGTCGTCGGCCCGATTTACCTCTATTGCAATCATCTGGAAGAGTCCTCGGCTTCGGCCGCCGACAACGCCAACGCGCTGTTCCTCGACGCCCTTAAACAGGCGGCCCAAGAAAGCGCCGCCTGGCCGTATGACTGGGTCAATGGCGTCGATTACCCGCATGCACAAGACCGCGCCTCGGCCACCGGCCAGCTCGTCCTGAACGATCCTCAGGCAAAAACGACCAAACTGCCCAACCTCTTCGTCGGCCTCGCCTACCCCGATGAATCCACCGACGACAGCCGCGAAGACTGGCAAAAGGATGCCAAGCATTATGAATTTTGGGTGCGGGGCGACGAAAACGGCAATTTCACCATTCCCAAAGTCCGTCCGGGCACTTATGAACTTCACGCCATCGCCGACGGCGTCCTGGGCGAATATGCCAAAGCCAATATCACTCTGCAGGCCGGCCAGGCCCTGGACCTCGGGCGGCTCAACTGGCAGCCGGTGCGTTACGGCAGGCAACTGTGGGACATCGGCGTGCCGAATCGTTTCGCCTCCGAATTTCTGGACGGCGATAACTTCTGGCACTGGGGCTGGTATGTCCAATACGCCAGGCAGTTCCCCAACGACATAACTTACACCATCGGAAAGAGTGACTATCGAAAAGACTGGTTCTTCGAACAGGTTCCCCATCTCGAAAAAATCGACGGCGCGAACAGCGACACCCAGGGCCGGGCGACCACGTGGACGGTCAACTTTCACCTCAACGAGGCCCCCACGGGCCGGGCAGTGCTTCGCCTGGCCATCTGCGGCGTCGGCAGCACCATGGGGCGGCGCGGACTCCAGGTGGGCGTCAACGGCCAGCAAGTCGGCAACGTTCTCCATCTGCGCTACATCAACGCCGTCACCCGCGACAATGTGGGCGGGTATTGGACCGAGCGCGATGTGGCCTTCGACGCCTCCACGATGAAAGCGGGGGACAACCAGCTCACACTGACCGTCCCCGCCGGGAGCATCAGCGACGGCATCATGTATGACTATATCCGCCTCGAGCTGGCCGATCATGCGCCGACGGGAACATAGCCCCTTCCCTGAGCGGATCGGCGCCGCCACGGGCCAGGCATCACGTCCACGAGAGACTGGGCGGGCGGAAGATACCGGGGATTAGGGCCCGCAAAAGATGCCGTTTTTTCTCTTTCCCTCGGGCGATTCCTTCGCCAGCCTGCGCCATGCCTCCAAGCAGTCCGGTTCCCGCTCAGGATCGTTACCAGCAAACCCCTTATGCCCGTTGCGGGCGCAGCGGCTTGATGCTGCCGAGAATTTCGCTGGGGCTGTGGCACAACTTTGGCAACCGGGACAATGTGATGGAATCGCGGCGGGTGCTGCTGCGGGCGTTCGACCTGGGGATCACGCATTTTGATCTGGCGAACAACTACGGGCCGCCGCCGGGGTCGGCGGAAATTAATTTCGGGCAGATTCTGCAGAACGATTTGGCGGCGTACCGGGATGAGATGGTGATATCGACGAAGGCGGGTTACCTGATGTGGCCGGGACCGTACGGGGACTGGGGTTCGCGCAAGTACATGCTGGCGAGCCTGGATCAGAGCCTGCGGCGGATGAACCTGGAGCACGTGGACATTTTTTATTCGCACCGGCCGGACCCGAACACACCGCTGGAGGAGACGATGGGCGCGCTGGCGCACACGGTGCGGATGGGCAAGGCGATCTACGTGGGGCTGTCGAACTACGGGCCGGAGCAGACGGCGCAGGCGGCGCGGCTGCTGCGGGAGATGGGCACGCCGTGCCTGATTCACCAGCCGCGGTACAATATCCTGGACCGGCGGCCGGAGCAGGGGCTGCTCAAAGTGCTGGAGCAGGAGGGCATCGGGTGCATCCCGTTCAGCCCGCTGGCGCAGGGGATGCTGACGGAGCGGTATTTCCGGGGGATTCCGGCGGGGTCGCGGGCGGCGCGCAACGATTTCCTGAAGACGGAGCAGGTGGACAAGAACCTGCCAAAAATTAAAAAACTGTACGAGGTGGCGAAAGCGCGCGGGCAATCGCTGTCGCAAATGGCGCTGGCGTGGATTTTGCGGCAGCCGGTGGTCACCAGCGTGCTGCCCGGCGCGAGCTCGGTTTCGCAACTGGAGATCAACTTGCAGGCGCTGAAGAACATCACCTTCACCGCGGAGGAACTGGCGGCGATTGACGCGGCGGTGGCGGAGCCGGCGGCCGGATGAAGCAAAGACAGGCTAATACTTCTCGAGGCTCTCGACGTTGATGAGGCCCTGGTCCTTGATGACGATGTTCATGTGGAAGCGCTCGCCGACATTGAGATTTTCGCCGAGTGTGTCGGGGACAAAGACGCTGATGCGTCCGGAACCGTTGACGGGCCGGACGACGAGGAGCTTGCCGAAGCCCTCGTCCCACGCGAGTTGGGACTCGACCTGGGCGTCGAGGTTGTAGTGGTTGCCCAGGAAGTTTTCCGGCGCCTTGATGTAGGCGGCGTAATCAAACTGCTCGCCGGACTCGTGGGTGGTCTTGCGCACCACGAGGAATATCAGGGCCGCGATAATCACCACGAGCGGGATGAGGAACGCGATGAGGATGGGGTTGATTTTGCCTGGGGAGGTCCTGCTCATGGGCGGCGAAAGGAGGTAAACGGACGCGAAGGGGATGCGCCGGCTTCCTCCATCATGACGGCGGCATAACGAGGCTGGCAATGGTAAAGCAGCCGGGTGATACGGGCGAAGATG
>JBEKZN010000097.1:0-6082 GCA_049509815.1 Opitutales bacterium | reverse complement strand
AAAATGAGCTTGCGCAAGTGGTTCAGTAACTAACTTTCTCCATCGTCGCCACGTTCTCAATATGCCGCGTCTGGGGAAATAAATCGAAGGGTTGGGCGTGGAGGAGGCGGTAGCCGGAGGCGGCGAGGATTTTGATGTCGCGGGCCTGGGTGGCGGGGTCGCAGGAGACGTACACGATCCGCGCAGGCGCATAGGCAATGAGCTGGCGCAAAAACGGTTCGTCGCAACCGGCGCGCGGGGGATCGAGAATGACGGCGGTTTCAGCGGCGAGGAATTTGACGCCCGCGAAGATGGTCTCGGCCGCACCGGTGCGAAAAACGCAGTTCGCGGCATCATTCCTCGAGGCGTTTTCGATCGCGCGCAGGACGGCGTCGGCGTTGACCTCGACGCCGAGGCATTGCGTGAAGCGGTGCCGCCCGCAGAGGGCGAAAACGCCCGCACCGCAGTAAACGTCGAGGAGGAATTTCGCGCCGGCACCGGCGGCTTCGGCGAGGACATAGTCCACCAGCTCGGGGAGAATGAAGGGGTTGTTCTGAAAAAAATCGCCGGCCTGGAACTGGAAGGTGGTGTCGCCGATGGCGGCGGTGACGGTCGCGCGCGGGTCGGTGACGACGCGGGTCTGGCCAGGCGCGCCGACTTCGCGCAGCAGGAGGGTGCCGCCGCGCTTGAGCGTGGCAGCCCGGGCGGCGAGCGCGGCGCGGGTGGCGGGGAGCGCGGCGTTGACGGCCTCGGTCGCAATCGGGCATTGCAGCACGTCCACCAGGACGCGGCGGCCGGCCCGCAGAAAACCGATAGGGAACGAACTGTCGGGGCGCGGGCGCTCGTAGTGCGGCGTGAGCTTGGAGCGGTAGTGGTATTCGCGGGGCGAGGGATGCGCGGGGCGGATGTCGGCCTCGGGCAGGCCGCCGAGACGGGCGAAAACCTCGCGCACCTGGCGGGTTTTCCAAGCGAGCTGCTGCGCGTATTCGAGGTGCTGGTACTGGCAGCCGCCGCAGTCGCCAAAGAGCGGGCAGGCCGGCGCGCGACGCGCAGGTGACGACCGCAGGACCTCGACGAGGTCAGCCTGGGAATAATTAGCGTGGTTGCGGAAGACACGGGCGCGCACGGATTCGCCGGGAAGGGCGAAAGGAACCATGACGACCCAGCCGTCCACGCGCCCGAGGCCCACGCCGAGGTTGGTCAGCGTCTCGACCTCCAGCGTGAGTTCGTGGTGGTAGGGAAACGGCTTGTCGTTGAACCTGGCGGGCGCGGGCATGGGCGAGAACGGAATTTTGGACGGAATTTACCGAATGAGCCTAATTTCAGGCCCAGTAGATTTTTCCGCAATGCGCGATTTCCATTTTGTTAATTCTGTTCATTCCGTCTAAAAGAGCTTTTCCTTCATTCGTGAACCACGAGCACATCCAGAGTCGGCAGAACCCACGGGTGCAAAACCTGGCGAAGCTGAACGACCGTGCGCACCGCGAGGCGCAGGGCCGGTTCCTTATCGAGGGGCACCGCGAGATCGAACGGGCGCTTGCGCGGGCGGGCACGATTGAGGAGATTTATTTCTGCCCGGAACATTTCCGGCCCGGCCAAGGTGACACGCTGCTGGAAAAGGCGGCGCAGGCGGGTATGCCGCTGTGCCGGCTGGCGCCGTCGGCGTTCGAAAAGGTGTCGCTGCGCGAAGGGCCGGACGGGCTGCTGGGTATCGGGCGGACGTGGCGCACGTCGCTGGCGGATCTGCCGCTATCCGCGACACCGCTGGTACTGGTGGTGGAAGGCGTGGAAAAGCCGGGCAACCTCGGGGCGCTGCTGCGCTCGGCGGACGCGGCGGGAGCGGACGCTGTAATTGCGTGCGGCGCGGCCACGGACTGGTTCAACCCGCGCGTGGTGCGCAATTCGCAGGGTACCCTCTTCAGCCTCCCGGTGGCGGTGGCCGAGTCGGCGGAGACGCTGACATTCCTGCGCACCAACAAGCTCACGATGGTGGCGACGACACCGGATACGGAAAAAACCTACTGGGATGCGGACTTGGTTGGGCCGACCGCGGTGATCGTGGGCGGAGAAAAGGACGGGTTGACGACGTGGTGGCTGGAGGCGGCGGATGCGCGGGTGCGCATCCCCATGAGCGGCCGGGCGGATTCGCTGAACGTAGCCGCAGCGGCGGCGCTGGTTTTGTACGAAGCGGCGCGGCAGCGACGGAAGCGATGAACGCGTGGCGGAAATGAGCCGCGGGCCTTTGCCCAAATCATCCAAAAAAACGGCCCGACCGGCGCGATGATTACGTTTTGGCTTCGGGCAACGGATCGGTGTCGAGCATCTTGACCAAGGCGCGCGCGAGGCGGCGGCTGGTGATGAGGGAGCGGTGATGCGGCAGGGGAAAGCGCACGTTGCGGCCGACGGGCAGCTCGGAACTGCGCGCGGGCAGGATGACGAGGTCGAAGGGCGTCCACACCGAAGCGACCAGGACGCCTTCAAGATGGTGCACGTCGCGCGCGAGGTCGCGCAGGAACGGGCTGCCGGGACGCAGGTCGCGCGCACCGCGGCCGGGCCAGCACCAGGCAAGCAGGGAACCATGGTGCGGAGCGGCCAAAGTGACCAGCCGGCGCACGCGGTCGCGGCCACCATGGCGCTGGACGTAGGCGCGCGCGACCATGCCGCCCATGCTGTGGCCGACGAGGTCGCAGCGCTCACCGGGCGCAAGGTTTTCGCCGATGAAGATAGCCAGTTGCGCGGCGAGCTCGTGGAGGGGCGCGGAGCCATCGCAGGGTTTGAGGCTGGGAGCAAAAGTACGGCGGCCGGCGGCTTCGAGGGTTTTGCGCAGGCGGCGCATGTCGCGCTGGTTGCGGAAAATGCCGTGCACCAGCACGACAGGCGGCAATTGCGCCGGCTCGTGCGCGGAAACCGCAGGGGATGGCGGGGTCGCCTTCATGCGCCGATGATGATTTAAAGTGGGCACGCGGGGGCGTCAACGGGATTGCCGTGCGGCGAGGTTGACACCAGAGGGGGCGGCGTTATAAATGCGTTTCCCGTATGACGGAACGGTTGAACCAGCGGGTTTTGGTGCTGAATCGCCTGTGGCAGGCGGTGAACATCATCGGCGTGAAGCGGGCGTTCAGCCTGTTGATGATGGATCACGCGCAGGTGGTGCACCAGCAGGGCGAGGACCTGGCGGTGCTGAAGGCGGAGGACTGGATCGGTTACTCGATTGAGCATCCGCCGGTGGACGACCGCGACTGCATCCACACGGTAAAGCTGCGGCTGCGGCTGCCGGCAGTGATCTTGCTGCGCTATTACGACCGGGTGCCGGCGAAGGAAGTGAAGTTCAACCGGCAAAACCTGTTCGAGCGCGACGATTATTGCTGCCAGTACTGCGGCAAGGAGCATCCCGCCAAGGAGCTGAATTTGGACCATGTGATTCCACGCATGCACGGCGGGCGCACCTCCTGGGAAAACGTGGTGACCTCCTGCCTGCGCTGCAATTCGCGCAAAGCGAACCGGCTGCCGCATCAGGCGGGCATGCACCTGCTGAAAAAGCCGGCTAAACCAAAGTGGCGGCCGTTTGCGTATTCGGTGACGGCGGACGAGCGGACGGAACCGTGGGAGCCGTTTCTGGGCGAATTGGTGGCGGAGGACTAGACGACGCCCGAAAGGCGCAAAGACTCTCGGGTGGGGCAGATCGTTGGAGGATTAACCCGGGTGACCGTTTTGTAACGTGAAAACCAGACCGGAAACCCTCAAATAACGTCCATTCATGGAAGCTCTGGGGATTTTCCTCATTGTCGTCGGTGGCCTGGCTGCCTTGGCCGGACACATCTGGCTTTTGGTGGTGGCAAACCGACTGGATGCAGTGTGGTTCGTGGCCTGCCTCTTTATGCCGCCCGTTGGGCTGGTGCTGCTGGGCGTGGAACCGCGGCGCGTGTGGTTGCCTTTGGCGATTTGCTATGGGGGTCTGCTCGTCGTAGGCGCTGGGTTTATGACGTTTGCCCAGAGTGAACCAAGCGAGCCGGCCGCGACCTTTTCCACGCCACCGTAACCGGCTGGTGAGGACTGAATGGCCTTGTGTTGGAGGGATCGTTAGTTTTGTATTGGCCCCCTACCCTATGAAAATTTCCCCTGTGTGGAATCGTGCCGCCGCGGCCGGTGTTGCCGGTTTGCTGCTGGCGGCGCAAATGATGCACGCCGAAGACACCACGGCGCCCGGCGCACCGCTGGTGGCGTTCCCGGGCGCGGAGGGTTTTGGCGCATACGCGACGGGTGGGCGTACGGGCACGGTTTACCACGTGACGAACCTCAACGACGACGGCCCCGGCTCGTTTCGCGATGCGGTGAGCCAGCCGAACCGCATCGTGGTGTTCGACGTGGGCGGGCTCATCAAGTTAAAGACCAATATCTCCCTGAGCAGCAATCTCACGCTGGCCGGGCAAACCGCACCCGGCGAGGGCGTCTGCGTTTACGGCCAGAGCGTGTCGGCGGAGGGCGAGCACAATATCATCATCCGGTACCTGCGGTTCCGCCAGGGCATCAGCGGCGGAGCGAAGAAGAAGGCGTTCAGCATGGGCAAAAGCAGCGACATGATCCTGGACCATTGCACCATCCAGTGGGGCCGGTGGGACAACCTCGGCCTCACTCAGGGGTGCGACCACATCACCGTGCAAAACTGCATCGTGGCCGAGGGGATCAACCCGCAGGCGTTCGGCTCGCTCACGGACGAGGTGACGAACATCACCTTCAGCCACAACCTGTGGATCAACAACGAGAGCCGGAACCCGAAAGTGAAGGGCACCGCGCAATACATCAACAACGTGGTCTATGACTGGGGCATCACCGGGCTGTGCGGCGGGCACTCCGCGGCGGACCACTACCTCGACGTGATCAACAACTATTTCATCAAGGGGCCGGCCTCGAAGAACAACCAGTTTGCCGGGCAGTGCCTGCCGACCGACCATATCTACCAGAAGGGGAACTTGGCCGACTTGGACTGCGATGGGATCCTGAACGGCCAGCCGGTGGAGGAGAAGAATTTTTCCGAGGGCAAAACCTACCCGGGCCCGACATTCGTGCCGCAGCCCACCATGAACCCGCCCGTGCCGGTGACGGTCGATAGCGCCGCGGACGCCTATGCCAAAGCCGTGGCGGGCGCGGGCTGCTCGCTGCACCGTGACGCCGTGGACCTGCGACTGATCAGCGAACTGACTTCGCTGGGCAAGCTGGGCAAGGTCCATCTCAAGGACGAAAACGAAGTCGGCGGCCAAGGTCCGCTGGCGGGCGGCACGCTCCCGGCGGGCGCGGCCAAGAACGGCATTCCGGACGCCTGGGAAACCGCGCACGGCTTGAGCCCGAGCGATTCGACCGCGCCGATGAAAATTACGCCCTCCGGCTATACCAACCTGGAATTGTACATCAACAGCCTGGCGGTGACCCCGGCTCCTTCGACGAGCTCCTCAACCGCAGGCGCGAACTAAACCGCCTTTGCGCGGCGGGCGCGGCGCGATTGGTTGCGGCGGCGCCGGTAATATTCGGCGACAATGGCCACGGTGGAAGCAGCAATCAGGGCGTCCGTCGCAGGCTCGGGCACGCTCATATCGCCGTCGGACAGGGCAGTAATGTCAACGATGTCCCCATGATTGAAACTCATCAGGTTGCTGGCAAAGCGGTCGTCGTAGGGGCTGGTGTAGATGACCCCGCCGACGATGTTGCCGGTGACGGCACCGGTGGAAATGTTGTAGGTGGTGTTGGCGGAATCGGCAAAATTGACCACGCCATAGGGGTTGTAATACCCGCTGCCCGAAGGCTGGGCGCCGTTGGTGTAGGCGGAGGTGGCGTTACCCCACCACTGGGCGCTCGACATGTTCGCGATGGGAGTGCCGCTAATTGAAGCGTTGCTGCCGACGAAGCCGGTGGCAAGACCTTCCATGAAGTCGCCGGAGACCTTGAGGTTGAAGGTCGAATTACCCCCCAGAGAGCTCAAATCGCCGATTGGAAAATCGGCACTCATGTTGGCACTGTTGATGTAACTATCGAGATTGCCCCAGGTGGCGAAGTTGCCAACGGAGAGATTGCCGTCGATCGTGATGTTGGAGGTGGAGATATTGCCGTA
>JBEKZN010000096.1:0-6123 GCA_049509815.1 Opitutales bacterium | reverse complement strand
CGCCTGGCTGGGTTGTTGCGCAGCCCAGATCGAAATGACGCTACCGACGGCCTGGTCACGGCTCGCGCCGGTCAATTGCTGGGCATCGGTCAAGGCAGCCTGCGGGTCGAGCCGGGCAAGAGAACCAACAGCGGAGGCTATGACAGTGTTTTGGGCGTCGCCAGCAGGCAAGGATTGCGCCCAGGCAAGCGTGGCTTGCGGGTCATCATTGCCCCATTCGCGTGCAACCGTGGTCGCGAGTTTGGCAAAGTCTGGATCGGAAGTCAGATTCGAGACGTAGGCGGCGGCGGCGACGGGGTCGCTGTTGCTCCATGAAAAGAGGACGACGCTGAGCGTCAATTGGCGCATATTGCCCCAGGCGTCGGCTATATTACCGCCCGTGTCCGGCAAGGATAGCGCCCAATTTAGCGCGGCCTGGCTGTCTGTACTGGCCCAACTGTTGGCGAGGATGAAGGTTTCGGGGAAGCTGTTAGACAAGCTGGGCGGGAGCTGAGTGAGGTAGGCGGCGGCGCTAGCGGGGTCCTCGTAGCTCAAATCCATAAATGCGGCCTGGAGCGCGCTAGTTTGAGCGGAACCGGTGAGGGAATTTTGCGCCCAAGCAAGGGCTGCGGTGGGGTCCTCGACGGCCCAGTCACGAGCGATTTGCCTCAACAGGTCATCGCGGCTATCCACATTGCCAAGCGTGGCGGCCAAAGCAGCGGCAGCCTGGGGATCCAGTTCGCTCATGGCCAAGACGGCGGCGCTAAACGCGCCGTCGTGGGCCGCGCCGTCCGGGAGAGACTGGGCCCAGGCCAGAGCGGCGGCCGGGTCCTGCTGAGCCCAGGCGTCGGCCACGGCGGCCAATGATGCATTGCGGGAAGCGCTGGGCGGAAGATTCAGTGCGCCGGCGGCAGCGGCGGCGGGGTCGCTAGCCGCCCAAGTGGAAAATAAATCCGTGTAGAGCGTGTGGGAGAAGCCCTTTTGGCCAATCCAGGTCGGAGGGTCAACTTGCAGGCCAGAGGGCAGTGCGCGCAAGGCGGCAAGGGCATCGGCGGGGTTTTGACCGGACCAGGTTTTCAGTACCTGGGCCATGCCATTTCGCCTGTTATCCAGATCATGCAGGTTTTGAGTCCAGGCGAGCGCAGCCTTGGGATCCAATTCGGCCCAGCGTACGATCAGATCGTACATGGCGCCGCTGTCGTCCGATTTGGGATGGGCGATGAGGTCACTTAATAGCGCTTGCACGGTGGCAGCATCGAGCGAGGTGATCAAATTGAGGTAACTGCGTTCATTCCTCAAGCCCGTCATTTTGAGCGCGTGGGAGAGCAGGGCCTTGGCTTGAGAAAAATCGGACGCGGATTGGGCGGCGCTTTTGACAGACGAACTTTGCCCATCGGCTCCCGGCCCGGCGGTGGCAGCGCGCCTTGCAATCCAGACCGAAAAAATCCAGCCGAAGGCAAAAGCGGCGGCAAGCAGGGCAATCTCCCGCGCCATAACCCTCCAGCGACCTGGGGCAGTGCTGGCCTTCATCAGGGTAATCTAGCCAAGATTAATCATAAGACACGAATTAAAACCACGCACTATTCCACGGCGGAGAGACCGGGGCAGGCCGTCAAATCATCCTAATTCGCGGCCGTAAATTTCTCCATGCTGGATGCGAAAGAGGTTGATCCATTAAGGCGCGAGAGCAGGGGTGGATGTGGGCGGGTTTGCTTGGGGATCAACTTCGAGGCGAAGGGCATCGTACATGACCTCGGGGGGGACGTGCATGGTGAGCGGATCGGCGGGAGCGGGAACGGCATTGGCGAAGCCGAGGGTAATTTCGTTGGTGCCGGCCTTGAGGAGGCTGGCGTCGAAGGGGATGTAGGCGACGCTGTAATTGCTGTCGGAGCTGCCGCTGCGGTAGCCGGCGGTGCCGGTTTTGGGCAAATCGAGGGTGTCAATGAGCTGGCCGTTGATCTTGACCTGGTAATTGAGGGGGGGAGCGGGGGCGTTGGAATCGGTGGCGCCGGTGCCGTGAGGGTCCACGGAGGTGAAGCCGATGGTCAGCGTGGCGGTGCCCTTGAGCGGCTGGGGTTCGTCGAACTGAATGGTCCAGTACGGTTTTTTGTTATAAACGGCGAACTGGGCGAAGTTCCAGTCCTGGTTTTCCTTGCTCTGGCCGATGACGTAGGTCACGTCGTTGGGGAAGTCCTTGAGGTAATTGACGAAGTTTTCGAAGTGGCGGTAGTTGTCGCCGTTTTTGAATTCGAAGGAGAGGCGGTCGGCGGTGCCGATTTGCCAGAGGGTTTGGCCGTGGCGCACGGGATGCCAGACGATGTCGCCGAGGTCGAGGGCGGCGGCTTTGACTTCGACGGGGTTGTTGAGGTGCAGTTCCTCGAACTGGTTGGCGCCGATGAAGGTGAGCTGGTAGAGGCCGGGGCGGATTTTGGAGATGGTGAAATTGCCCTGCGGGTCCACTTGGGCCCAGTAGTCATAGCCTTTCAGCACCTGAGCCCAGGCTTCATTGACCGGCGAGAGGATGGCCCAGGTGCCGTTGGCGCCGTCGGTCAGGGAGAAGTGGTCGCCGTCGTCGCGGTACATGGGCGCAGGGGGAAGACTGGCGCCGTCAGCGAGGGTGAGGTGGCCGGAGACGGTGCCGCGCTGGAGCGGGTAGTCGGGATTTTGGAGCCAGGTGTAGGGCCATTTTTGGATTTCGAGGGCAGCGCGGTTTTTGGCGTCGGCCCACATGGCATCCACGGAGTCACCCTGGTTGAGGTAAACGAAGACGGGGCCGTAGAGTTTGCTCCAGACTTCGCCGTCGGCAAACGTGAGGCCGCGGGTGCCGAAATGGCCGCCGACGAACATGCTCAAGAGGGTGTTGCCCATGTGGACGGTGAGCTCCTGCTTGAAGGGCCCGCCGCCGATGGCTTCGTTGCTGGGGATGATCATCCACAGGCCGAAGCCGTGGCCGGCCATGCCGTGGACGTGGTGGTCGAAATTGTAGGCGGAATTGTTGTACTTGGTGTAGATGGTGCCGTCGGCGCGCAGGCTGGTGACGTCCTGCAACTGGCCAACCAAGAGGGACGTGGTGAAGGGGCCCTTGCGGTCGTCATCCACGACGTGGTTGGTGAAGAGCGCGGTGCCGGGCGGACCGCGCAGGACGAAGCGGGTTTCGGGGATGCTGCCGGCAGCCATGGTGGCGTCGTGGCGGTAAATGGCGTAGAGGTAAAAGCCGCGTTGGCCGCGCGGGAGCACGACGTGCATTTCGACGTGGAAGGGAAGGTCACCGGGCTCGGCAATGTAGGCGACTTCGGCGAAATCGGGGCCGGGGTTGAGGATCTGGCCGTCGGCGTCGGCCACGGGGTAAATGCGGTCACCACCGATGTCGAAGTACAGCGCGCGCTGCTGGTCGCTGAGTTCGGTGACCTGGGCGCCGTCCTTGTATTTGATGGAGATGCCCTCGCCGTTGCGGGCGGGCTCGCCGTTGGCGGTTTGCGCGCCTTTTTTGGCGAGCGTGAGTGAGAGCAGGCCGTTATCGAGGACGAAGGTGGTGCCGGTGTCGGTGACGGTGGCGGGCGGGGACTCGGCAGCGAAGAGCGGGGCGACGGCGGATAATAAAACACCCAGGAATCCATTTCGCCAATTCATGCAAGGTGCCTTCATGCGGGACAAGGCAGCCCGTTTCCCACGCAGGACGGGGGGCGGCCGTGGACGGAAACAATTTCCCGGCCACGTTGGAAAGTCAATCTTGCGTCGAGATGACGCAGGCGCGCACACTACTGACCTTGGCGGTAAGGGGTGTTCTTTTGAAAATCTGCAAGTTGTTTGTTCAGGCCATCAATGAGGGCGGCCTGGTTGGTTCCGCCGGAATTGGATGACTGGGCGAGATCGAGGGCCTGTTTCACGTGGTTGATGGCATTGGCAAAGTCGCCGGTCTCGGCTTCGGCGCAGGCGAGGGCATCGTAACTTTCGAAGCGCGTGAACTTGTCGATGTCAGCGGCCTTTTGGGCGAAAGCCAGAGCGTCGGTGCCGTTGCGCACGGAGGCGTCAGGCGCGGTGGCGAGGATCATGGCGAGGTTGTTGAGGATGGCGTAAGCGGTGGGCTGGAGTTCCAAGGCCTGGCGGTAGAGGGCAACCGCTTCGGCGAAGTGACCAGACTGGGCCTGGGCGCCGGCTTCGGCGGAGAGAGCCTCAGCCTGATTTTCGACCGGCAGGAGGTTGAAGGCCAGCTTCATCATCGCCGGGTTGAGGTTGGCGAGGTTCATCTGGCGGACGAGCTCGAAGAAGTTGATGAGGGAGTCGGTTTCGAGATGGCGAATGCCCTTTTCGTCGGCGGATTGCAGAGCGCTGGTCAGCAACTGGCGGACCTCGTTGCGGTCGTTGATCAGCGCGAAAACGACGGCGAGGTCCACGCGGTCACTGAAGGGAATGGAGTTAGCCTGGCTGAGGTTTTCGCGAATGGTTTGGACGGTGGAATTGAAGGCGTCGAGCTGGCCGCGGCTTTGCTGGAGGCGGGCGAGCGCGGTGAGGGCGGGCAGGTAGTTGGGTTTTTCCGCGAGGACGTTGCGGAGCTGGGCTTCGGCCTGGTCGCCGAGGCCTTGCGAGAAGAGGAATTGCGCGACGCGCACCCCGGCCTCTTCGGGAGTCTGATTGAGATCGACTTCGAGAATCATCACATACTGGCCTTTGAGCTGGCCTTCCTGGGGCATGCGGTAGGGCAGGGGGCGCAGCCAGACGGGGATTTTTCCGGAGTGGAGGACCTGCCAGATGAAGGAGTCGGTGGGGGTTTCGTCGTGCAGGCGCAGGCCGCGCCAGAGCTTGGCGTATTCGTCGGCAAAGGGATCCCAGGAATAGATGGCAAAGTCGGTGACGCCGTATTCCTTGACGAGCTTGAGGGCTTCATCGGCGGACGGCGCGCTGTAGATGGCGGCGACTTTTTTCAGGCCATCGATGTTCTCCCAGTAAAGCGTGCCGAGGCCCTTGAAGCCGCCGAAGAACATCATCCAAGTGGTGGTGGTGGGGCCGCTGACGATGACGCCCGGGTCGTCGCCGAGGCGGGCACGCAGGCGCTGGGAGACATCGCGGGTGATCACCTGCGTCAGATCGAGCATGGTGACGGGGTACTGGTAATTGAATTTATTCCACTGCATGGCGGTGAAGCAGGGGTAGGGCAGGACCACGAGGGCGAGAAAGAGACCGGCCATGACCTCGCGGGTGGTGGTCCAGCGGAAGCTGGCGCCGGCGCGGGTGGTGACGGTGGCGACGGCGACGAGGGCGGCAATCCAGAGGGCGCAGTCAATGCCGAGCCAGCGGATTTCCTTGAAAGCGAGAACCATCAGCACGATGGCCGGGAACAAGGCGACGAGCAGCAGGCCCTTCCAAGGACGCGGCAGGTCGGGCGGGGGCTCAATCGAGAGCGGCAAGACCACGAGCAGGAAGATGGCCGCGACGTCCGCAAGAGGCGTCATAAATTTGGCCATGGCGACGGCTTGGGTGGTGGCTTGATCCACTGCGTCCTGGGTGACGTTGTCGGGAGAGAAGCCGGCGGTGGCGAGGTAGTGGTGGTAGGAGAAGTCGCGGATCAGCGCAAAAAACACGCCGTGGACGAATCCGACGCCGACGCCGACCATTATGAGCAGCAAAATCCACCAGGCCCATTTGGTGGTTTTAAAATCGTCATGGCGCCAAAGTAGTCCGACGACCAGGAAACTGAGCAGTGGGATCATGCTGATGCCGCCAGAGATTTCCTGCCACGAAAGTTGCGAAAGCTGGCGCACAAGGGTGCGGAATTCGATGATGTAGTCGGTGTGCAGCGACCAGAGGAAGTGGTCGGGGATGATAAAGACGCTGCGGGAGTAGCCCAAGGTGGCCGGGAAAAGGAGCACGGCCGCCGGAATGGAGGCGACGGCGATGAAGTCCAGGGTCATCCAGGCCCAGCCTGGCAAGAGGGAAGACTTGGCCGGCGCGGCGGCCTGTTGTTCCGCGGCGATCTGAAGCACGGTTTTGTTTTTATTCTTGGAAGCGGCTTTGTCTGGCGCGGCCTGCGATTGCGCGGCCTGGGCGTGCATGTACTGACAGAGGCGGCAGAGGATGTCGCCGGCGGCCAACCAGGAGAGCGCAAAGAGGGGGTGGTTGACCTCGAGGCGCCAGGTGAAGTGCGAA
>JBEKZN010000095.1:0-6196 GCA_049509815.1 Opitutales bacterium | reverse complement strand
GGGATCGGCGGTGTTAAAGGAGCGGCTCCCCCACCCTGCCGACGTCCGCCGGGCGCACTTGTGGCTTTGCACGCGGCGGAGTTTGGGTAGAATCGGGGAATGCTTCACTACCGATTTATTAACCGTGCCGCGGGGTTTTGGATTATGCGCGCGCTGATGTTTGGCGCGCTGGCGGGCGCGTTAACGCTGCGGGGGCAGAGCGCCCCGCCCCTGAACTGGCCGACGCCAGCGGAGCCGACCCCAGCGGGCTGGGCGGAGTGGAGCCAGCCAGCAGGCGAGCAGCCGCCGGCGTTTCAAGTGGTGAAGACCGGGTCGCAGTATTCCGTGATTTTTACGGGGATGAAAAGCGGAAGCCCGCCGCGCTGGCCACTGTGGAGCGCGGGCATGCCGCCGGTGGTGCTGCATTATTACCAGAGCGCGGCGGCAACGACACCGGGCGTGAGCATCCTCGTGTACAAGGCGGGGGAGCTGACCGGCCAGACGCCGGCGGGCAACAGCACGCTGACGATTGAGCGCGCGGTGATTATAGACGCGGGGACGAACCGGCCGCTGGGCGATGCGTTGTGGGCGGTGCGTCCGCCCGCGGGGAGCGCTCCCCTACCCCAGCCCGAATGGACCTGGGCGCCGGACAAGCTGACGGTGACGAATCCGTTTGAGAAAACAATCCAGGAGATTTCGCTGACGCCGAAGACGGGTAAAAACTAGCCTGCGTCGAGGGGAAATCAGCCCGCGGGAGCGGGAAGGGTGAAGTGCATGCGGGTGCCGGATTTTTCCTCGCTTTCGCAGGCGACGGTGCCGTCGTGGAGCTGGATGATGTGCTTGACGATGGAGAGGCCGAGGCCGGTGCCGCCGCTTTCGCGGGAGCGGCCCTTGTCCACCCGGTAGAAGCGTTCGAAGACGTGGGGCACGTCGGCGGCGGGGATGCCGCAGCCGTTGTCCTCGATGGTGACGCGGACGAGGCCGTCTTCCTCGCGGGTGAGGATGCGAACGCGGGAGAAGCCCTTGGCGTAGCGGAAGCAGTTGTCGAGGAGGTTGTGGAAGACCTGGGACATTTTGAGGTAGTCGAGCGGGAGCAGGTCGGACTGGTGGCGCAAATCCAAGTCGAGGGTGACGCCGGCGGCGCGGAAGCGGTCGGCGAATTCGGCGGCTTCCTCGTCAATGAGGGCGCGGAGGGACTGGGGGCGGGCGTCGAGGCGCTGCTGATCGCTTTCGAGGCGGGAGAGGGTGAGGAGGTCGTCAACGAGGGCGGCCAGGCGCTCGGTGTTGCGGCGGATTTTTTCGAGGAAGCGGAGGCGGTCTTCGGGGGGAAGGCGGGCGTCGTCCTCGACGAGCATCTCGGCGAAGCCCTTGATGATGGTGACGGGGGTGCGGAGCTCGTGGGAGACGTTGGCGACGAATTCCTTGCGGACGTTTTCGAGGTTTTTGAGCCGAGTGATATCGTGCAGGACGAAGAGATACAGGGGCGAGCCTTCGGGAGCGTGGGCGGCGACGGGAGCGCCGGAGAGCTCGATCCAGCGGGGCTGATCGCGGCCGCGCGGGAGCGGGAACTCGGCGCGCGGGAGGGATTCGCCGCGGATGGTGCGGTAAATGTAGTCGAGGAGGGGGCCGCCGCGCACGGCGGACTCGAGGCGCTGGCCGAGGGCGACTTTGTCGGCACCGAGGAGTTCGGCGGCGGCGGCGTTGGCGAGGACGAGGCGCTGGTCGGCGTTGATGATGAGGACGGCGTCGGTGATGTTGCCGAGGGTGGCTTCGATTTGCGCGAGGTAGCCCTGCTCCTGGCGGCTGATCTGGTCGTGCTGGGCGACGAGGGCGTTGTGGGCGCGCAGGAGGCGGGCGAGGTGGCTGTTGCGGCGAAAGAGGTCGGTGTGGCCCATCAGGAACGGGGCGCGGGCCTCGGCGGCATCGGCGAGGTCACGCACGGTGCGGCGGAGCGCGACGAGGCGCCACAAGAGCGCGAGGGCCGCGGCGGCCAATCCGAGTGCGAGCAGTTCCCACATGAGAAAAGACAATCACGAAACGCCGGGAAAGGAACGCGAAAAGAGCGGCGGGAGCCGGGGCCGGCCGTTTTCGGATATCCGTTTGCAGGACGAAATAATCAAGTGTCCATGACGCGGTAGCCGACGCCGCGGACGGTTTCGATGAGGTTGGCCTCGGTGCCGAGCTTTTCGCGCAAGCGGCGGATGTGGGTGTCCACGGTGCGGGTCTCGATGTCGGCCTCGTAGTTCCAGACGTTGACGAGGAGGTTCTCGCGGCTTTGGACGCGGCCCTTGCGCTCCAGGAGCAGCTTGAGGAGGCGAAATTCGGTGGCGGTGAGCTCGACCTCCTGCTGTTTGACGGTGAGCTTGTGCTTTTCGACGTCCACAAGGACCTGGCCGACCTGGAGGGTTTTCTGGGCGGGTTCGCCGTTTTGCTGGGTGAGCCGGCGGAACATGGCCTGAATGCGCAGGAGCAGCTCGCGGGTGTCGAAGGGCTTGGAGATGTAGTCGTCGGCGCCGGTTTCAAAACCCTTGACACGGTCTTCGGTTTCGCCGCGGGCGGTGAGGAAGATGACGGGGATGTTCTTCATGACGGGATCGGCGCGGAGCATGCGGCAGATTTGCAGGCCGTTGATTTCGGGCATCATGATGTCGAGGATGAGGAGGTCGGGCTGAAACTGGCGGGCGGTGCCCATGATAAGCAGCGGATCGTTGATGGCCTTCACGTCGAAGCCTTCGTGACGGAGTTTGTATTCGAGGAGTTCGGTGACGTCGTGCTCGTCGTCCACCACCAGGATTTTTTTGTCGGGAGAATTTTTCATACAGAAGCTTTGTGCGCGGGAGCGGAGGTGGGTGCCGGCAAAAGACCGGCATCAAAGTTTGCGCTCTTGAGCGCGCAGATTATAACAGATGACGCAAGCCTAGAGCTATTTTTGTAAATAATTGCTTATAAACGATATAGAAAAATAAATGTCACATTGGCACCTGGATGTTGCCAAGGTGTTGCGGGGATTTTACATAGGGTTGGAGTATGGGAGCGAAGGGTTTGTTCAGAGGGAGGCATGATAAGAGCGGAGGGAGACGAGGAGGAGGGAGATGTCGGCGGGGCCAACGCCGCTGATGCGTTGGGCGTGGGCAAGAGTGGCCGGGCGGGCGGCGGCGAGCTTTTGGCGGCTCTCCGCGCGCAGGCCGTGGATGGTATTGTAATCGAAGTCGTCCGGGAGGCGAATATTTTCCAGATGGCGGAGTTTTTCGATTTGGCGCAGGTCGCGATCAAGGTAGCCGCGGTAGCAGACGCGGTAAACGACCTCGTCGCGAACCGGTGGAGGCAGAGCCAGAAAGGCAGGAGGGAGTTCAACAGGCAGGGAAGGCGAGGATGCGGTTTCAGCGGTTAGGGCACTCCCCTCGCCTTCCGGGTCGGGTGCGGCGCTGGCTGAGCGCTGCTGTTTGGCCCAATGGCGACGGAGCAAATCGGCGGCGGTACCACCCGGGGCGCGCTCGGTTTCGAGACGCTGAGACCATTCGGTGACGAGGCGGACTTTTTCTCGGATGCGAGCGAGGCGATCCGGCGGAACCAGTCCGAAGCGGGCGGCGTGGTCGAAGAGGCGCAGTTCGGCGCTGCCATGATTGAAAAGGAGCCGGTATTCCGCGCGGCTGGTGAACATGCGGTAGGGCTCGTTGGTGCCTTTGGTGACGAGGTCGTCCACCAGCACACCGATGTAGCCCTCGTGTCGGTGAAGGACAAAAGGCGGCTCGTTACGGGCTTTGAGGACGGCGTTGACCCCGGCGATAAGGCCTTGACTGCCAGCCTCTTCGTAACCGGAAGTGCCGTTGATCTGACCAGCGAAGAAGAGATGGGAGACCTTTTTGGATTCGAGGGAGGGATGAAGTTGGGTCGGCGGGGCGAAGTCGTATTCCACCGCGTAGGCGGGGCGCAGGAGGACGGCGTGCTCGAGGCCAGGGATGCTGTGAAGCATCTGGATCTGGACCTCGAACGGAAGGGAGGTCGAAAGGCCGTTGATGTACCATTCGTCGGTGTGGCGGCCCTCGGGCTCGAGGAAAAGGCGGTGGGCCGGTTTGTCGGCGAAGCGGACGAATTTGTCTTCAATGGACGGGCAATAGCGCGGGCCGACGCCTTCGATTTCGCCGGCGTACATGGCGGAGAGATGGAGGTTGTCACGGACGATGCGGGCGGTCTCAGCGCTGGTATCGGTCGTCCAGCACGAGACTTGGTTCTGACCCGGATGCCAGCCCAGGAGGCGCTGGCCGGGGCGATGTTCCACGTGGAACAAGTCGGGGTGGGAGGGTTCGAGGCCACCCTGCCCCGCCCCATTGGCGACGGGTTGTTCCACGTGGAACGGGTCGGTTTGGAGGCCGAAGCGGGTATCGTAGAAGGCAAAGAGCGTGGGCCGGGCGTCGCCGGGTTGTTCACGGCATTTCGAGTAATCGATGCTAGAGCCCAGAATGCGCGGGGGCGTGCCGGTTTTGAGGCGGCGAAGTTCGATGCCGGCTTCGAGGAAACTGGAGGAGAGGCTTTTGGCGGAGAAGTCCCCCAGCCTGCCGCCCTCGTTTTTGTTGCGTCCAATGTGCATGAGGCCGCGCAGGAAGGTGCCGGTGGTGACGACGACGGTGCGGCCGTAGAATTCGATATCGAGGTTGGTGCGGACTCCGACGACAGTGTCGCCTTGGAAGATCAGTGAGGTGACTAGGGCTTGGAACAAGGTGAGGCCGGGCTGCAGCTCAAGGACATGCTTCATGCGGAACTGGTAGGCCTTTTTGTCGCATTGGGCGCGCGGGGCCTGGACGGCCGGGCCCTTGGAGGCGTTGAGGAGACGGAATTGAATGGCGGTGACGTCGGTGTTGAGGGCCATTTCGCCGCCGAGGGCGTCAATTTCGCGGACCATGTGGCCCTTGGCCTGGCCGCCTATGGCAGGGTTGCAGGACATCTGGGCGATGGTGTCGATGTTGCCCGAAAGCAGGAGGACATCGGCGCCGAGGCGGGCAGCGGCGAGGGCAGCCTCGCAGCCGGCGTGGCCGGCGCCGCAGACGATGACGTCGTAGGGCTTGGCCGGGCCGAGGCGGATTTCTTTGCGGGGAGACATTGAGGGAAAATATGGCAGAAGCGGGCTATTTGCCGATGCAGAAGGTGGCGAAGAGACGGTCAAGCATCGCTTCGTGGGAGGAGCGGCTGGGACCGTCGGCGGAGCTGAGGCCGACGATTTCGGCAAAGGCGTCCAAGGCCTGGCGGAGGTCGGAAGCGGCGAGTTCGGCGGGATCGCGGGAATCCAATTTGGCGATGGCGGCGAGGAGGGCTTGACGGGCGCGAGTCAGGGCCTCGGTATGGCGGGCGGAAGTGAGGACGATTTCGTCCTCGGAAACGGTGTGGTTTTGCTCGAGGATGCGGAGCAGCTCAGAGCGCAGGACGTCAAGACCATGGCCGGTTTTGAGGGAAAGCCGGACGTGAGTTAATTCAGACAGAAAACCCTGTCTGTTATTAGATTCCGACAAGTCTGTCTTGTTTTCGATAACTATTGCGCGAGTGGGGTTGAGAGCATTAATGACGGATGTAGGGAGAGTGGGTGGATCAGCGACACTATCAATGACGAGGAGCAGGAAGTCGGCGGTGGCGATTTTTTCGAGGGTGCGGGCGATGCCTTCGCGCTCGATGTCTCCAGGCGGATCGGCGCGCAGGCCGGCGGTGTCGGTGATTTGGATGGAGTAGGGACCGGCGAGGAAGCTTTCCTCGATGAAATCGCGGGTGGTGCCGGGTTCAGGGCTGACGATGGCCCGGGGGCGGCCGAGGAGGGCGTTGAGCAGGCTGGATTTCCCGGCGTTGGGTGGGCCGACGATGACGGCGTGGACGCCTTCGCGGAGGAGGGCGCCGTGGCGAGCAGTAGAGAGGAGGAAGGCGATGTCGGCGGCGAGAACAGAGAGCCGGTGGCGCGGGCCGGCGGGGTTTTCGACCGGAAGGTCTTCCTCGGGAAAGTCGATATAGGCTTCGATTTCTGCCTGAATTTGGAGGAGGCGATGAGAGAAATCCTGGACGCAGCGGCTGAGCTCGCCGTCCAACTGACGTCGGGCCGCGCGAAGCGCGCCATCGGAGCGGGCGCGGATGAGGTCGGCGACGGCTTCGGCCTGGGAGAGGTCGAGCTTGCCGTTGGCAAAGGCGGTGCGGGTGAATTCACCGGGTTCGGCAGGACGGCAGCCGCGGGCGAAGAGAT
>JBEKZN010000094.1:0-6205 GCA_049509815.1 Opitutales bacterium | reverse complement strand
CGCGCGATCCGAAGTACGACGAAGCGGCGGTGCGGGCGCAGCTCGAGGGGCTGGGCGGGTACAACATCACGCTGGTGAACGAATGACATGCGATACGTCATAGCCATATTTGTTTTCACCGTGATCGCGGTGGTGTCCCTGGCCGGGTTGCGCGGCCAGAAGTTCACCAAGCCGCCGCTGTACATTTTTCCGGACATGGAGTGGCAGAAGCGGTACTCGACGCAGGGGGAGAACGACTTTTTCGCGGACAAGCGGGACGACCGGCCGGTGGTGGCGGGGACGGTGCAGCGCGGCTACGGGTGGGCGGAGAAGGAGGTTTTTTCGGACGATTACCAGTATCCGGCGGCGGAGTATCCGGCACTGTTCAGCGGGCGCGGGCCGGACGGGTCGTGGTACACGGGTTTTCCGGTGCACGTGGATGAGGCGTTCATGGAGCTGGGGCACCAGAAGTTCGACATTTTTTGCGCGGTGTGCCACGGGGAAACGGGCGACGGCAATGGGATCACGAAAGTGGGCTACGGGATGATCACGGTGCGCAATTTGATGGACCCGTACGTGACGACGCAGCCGGAAGGGGAGATTTTCAGCACCATCACCTACGGCAAGGGCAAGATGGGGCCGTATGGCGACCGCCTGGCGCCGGCGGAACGGTGGGCGGTGATCGCCTACCTGCGGGCGCTGCAACTGGCGGGCAACGCGAGCACGAAGGACGTGCCGCCGGCCGAAATGGGCAAACTCGGGCTATGAACACTTCCGCGACCACCTCTCCGATTCCCGCCGCCATGGCTGCGGGCCGTCCTTCATCGGCCTGTGCGACGCGGGCGCTGCTGGTGGGCCTGGCGGGACTGGCGGTGGGGTTGTTCGGGCTGTACCACGGATTCACCACGGGCGACAACCGGCCGGTGTTCGGCTGGCTGATCGGGTGGGCGTTTTGGTATTCAATGTTCATCGGGGTGCTGTTCCTGGTGATTTTCACGTACCTGTTCGATACCGGGTGGGCGGTGGTGATCCGGCGGCAAATGGAGCACATGCTGGGGGTGTTTCCGGTGCTGATGCTGTGTTTTGTGCCGCTGTTGCTGATGGCGCTGGGGGTGTTCGGCCATGACAGCCAGGGGCTGCTGTGGAAATGGCTCAATACCTCGCAGACGCTTCCCGGCGGGAAGGTGGTGGGGATGGATCCGGATTACCTGCACAAGGCGGGGTACCTGAGTTTGCCGTTCTTCCTGGTGCGGCTGGCGATTTACTGCACGATTTTCGGGGGTTTCGCGTATGGGTTCCGGAGCAACTCGTTCGCTTTGGACCGGGACCCGAACCCGAAGTATTACCTGCGGTGCCGCAAGCTGGCGGCGGGAGGGATTTACGCGGTGGCGTATGGGTCCACGTTCGGGGCGTTCGATCTGTTCATGAGCCTGTCGTACCAGTGGTTCTCGACGATTTACGGGGTGTGGTTTTTCTCGACCTCGGTGGTGAGCGGGCTGGCGGGGACGATCATTCTGGGCCACATCCTGAGCGCGAAGCCAGGGCGGCCGCTGTACGGGCTCTACAACCGGGCGCACCGCTACACGCTGGCGTGCATGCTGCTGGCGTTTGTGACGTTCTGGGCGTTCGCTTCGTTCAGCCAGTACCTGCTGACGTACATGTCGGACATGCCGGAGGAGACGTTCTGGTACAACATGCGCGAGCTGACGGCGAATTGGGCGACGAGCTCGTGGTGGTGGGTGAGCATGGGGCTGATCTTCGGGTATTTCTTCGCGACGTTTTTTGCGCTGCTGCCGTACGAGAGCAAGGTGCGGCGCGGGCGGCTGCTGGGCATCAGCATCTGGGTGCTGGTTTTCCAACTGCTGGATTTGTACTTCAACATCCTGCCGAACAAACAGCCGGACGGGTCCAACGTCCTGGGCTACCGGATTGTGGAGTTTGCGCCGAGCATCTGGGACCTGGCGACGTTGATCGGCGTGGGCGGGCTGTGCGGGTGGGCGTTCCTGCGCTCGCAGGCGCGGCAGGAGATCATCCCGCTGCATGATCCGCGGATCGAGGAGTCGCTGAAATACCATGAGTAATCCCGCAACACGGCCGGCGACGACGTTCGCCAACTGGGCGCTCTCGGTGGCGGGAGTGCTGGGGAGCCTCGTGATCGTGGCGGCGGTGCTGGCGGTGTCGTATTACAACACGCGCCCGAGCGAGGGCGTAAACGCGGACGCCGTGGCCGAGCGGACGCAAAAGCTGGCGGAGGTGCGGGCCAAGGAGACGCAGCTTTACAACAATTATTCGTGGGTGGACCAGTCCAAGGGCATCGTGCGCATTCCGGTGCCGGAAGCGATGCGGCTGGAGCTGATCAAGCTGGATGAGGAAACCAAGGGCGAGCCGGCGGCGCCGGCGCGGCTGTCGCTCGCGGCCTCGCCCGCGGCGTTCACACCGCTGCCGTTGCCCGTGGCGTTGGTGCCGCCGCCACCGGCGTCCGCTCCGGCCACTCCCGCGGCGGCGGCGAAACCGTAAATTTTCATGGATCTGAATTTCCATATTTTGGCGATACTACTGTCCGGCGCGCTGCTGGGCGGGGCCGGATGGTGGGCTTGGCGCGCAGGCCGGTCGCCGGACTGGGATCGCGAGTCGCGCGCGGTGTTCACGGAGGAGGAGCCGGAAGGGATGGTGCTGGATCGCTTTCCCGCGCCGAGCGCGCGGGGAAAAACTTTTGACGCATGAGCCCGTTTGTATCCCTGTTGTCCTCCGTTGACCCGCGTCCCGACGCGCGGTTGTCCGAGCGCGCGCAGTTGAGCCAGATCGACGCGTCGGTGTGCGGGCCGGCGGTGTTGTTTGTGGTGTCGGCGTTGAACTGGCTGCTGGGCGGGCTGGTGGTGGGGCTGCTGGCGGCGGTGAAATTGCATGTGCCGGAGCTGCCGGGCGTCGCGGGGTGGATTTATAATTGCGAGTTTCTGACCTACGGGCGGCTGGTGCCGGCGTACCAGACGATGCTGACGTACGGGTGGGGCAACAACATGGTGTTTGCGGCGGGACTTTGGATCATGGCGAGGTTGTGCGGGGCGCAGGTGAAGCACCTGGGGATGTTGTACGTGGCGGGCGGAGTGTGGAACACGGGGGTGCTGTGGGGCGTGCTTTCGATTCTGCTGGGCGGGCCGACGTCGGTGCCGGGGCTGGAAATGCCGATGGGCGTGGGGCCGGTGCTGGGGTGCAGCTACCTGCTGATCGCGGTGTGGGCGATTTTATGTTTCCAATACCGGCAGCCGGGCCCGGTGTATGTTTCGCAGTGGTATATGCTGGCGGCGCTCTTCTGGTTTCCGTGGATTTATTTTGCGGGGGAGATGATGGCGCTGTGGGCGCCGGCGCGGGGGACGGTGCAGGCGCTGGCGAGCGGGTGGTTCACGCAGAACGCGTATGCGCTGTGGTACACGCCGGCGGCGCTGGCGGCGATTTACTACTGCCTGCCGAAGGTGCTGGGGAAACCGATCCGGCATTACTATCTGTCGGCGCTGGGTTTTGTGGTGCTGGCGGGTTTTTCGCCGTGGACGGGGGCGGTGAACTTGATTTACGGGCCGGTGCCGGTGTGGACGCAGACGGTGAGCATCGTGGCGAGCGTGGTGCTGATATTGCCGCTGCTGGTGACGGCGATCAATTTTCACCAGACGGCGTGGGACGGGGCGCGGGACGTGTGGCGCAGCCCGACGCTGCGGTTCGTGGTGTTCGGGGCGCTGTCGTTCACCGTGGCGGGGGCGGTCGGGGTGGTGACTTCGCTGCGGAGTGTGAACGTGGTGACGCATTTCACGCAGTTTGCGGTGGCGCACGAGGTGCACGCGTTCTACGCGTTTTTCACGATGACAATGTTCGGGGTGATTTATTTCATGCTGCCGCGGCTGCTGCAGCGAGACTGGCCCTCGGCGCTGCTGATTGAGGCGCATTTTTGGCTGAGCGCGCTGGGCGTGGGGATGTTGCTGACGGTGCTTTATCTCGGCGGCTGGACGCAGGGCGTGGAGATGAACGATGCGAGCGTGCCGTTCATCGACGTGGTGAAGCACCTGCTGCCGATGGACGTGCTGCGCACCCTGGCCGGGCTGCTGATGCTGGGCGGGCTGGGGGCATTTTTGATCAACGTGGGGTTGCTGGTGGCGAGCGGGGTGCTCTCGCTCGCGTGCGAATTGCTGATGCTGGATCCCGCCGCTCCGGCGGAGGAGGGCGGCCGATGAAAAACCTGCCGCTGATTTTTTTCGGGATATTTTTCGCGCTGGCGACGTCGTGGTGCGGGCTGATTTTGTCGGCCAACATCCAGTACGGCGGCCTGCAACCGGTGGCGATGGACGAAGGCGATCCGCGCTATCCGCAGGCGATCGCGGGCGTGGCGCAGCAGGGGCGGCAGGTGTACATGGACCTGGGCTGCATTTACTGCCACACGCAGCAGGCGCGGCCGGACGGCGTGGGGGCGGACATCGCGCGCGGATGGGGCAAGCGCGGCACGGTGGCGCGCGATTACATCCTGCAAGACCCGGTATTGCTGGGCATGACGCGCATCGGGCCGGATTTGTCGGACGTCGGCGAGCGGATTGACGCGACGCACACGAACTACCTGCACCTTTACGACGCGCGGCTGGTGACGGAGGGGTCGATCATGCCGCCGTTCAAGTTTTTGTTCCGGACACAGAAAATCGGGGACGTGCCGACGCCGCACGCGCTGAAATTCCCGGCCGGTTCGCCGGAGGCGCCGCCGGACGGCTACGAGGTGGTGCCGACGGACCGGGCCGTGGCGCTGATGGCGTACCTGCACAGCTTGAAGGTTGATTATGAACTGCCCGAGGCGAGATTCGCGCCCACGGCCGGCAACACCACCGCCCATCCATGAGCGACGCCGATCCATCGAAGGAACCCTTTTTGCCGACGCCGGAGCCGGGCAGCCCCGCGTCGGACCCGGGCCGCTTGAGCGACGCCTCGCTGCAGGAACTGCATGCGGAGCTCTCCGCGGAGAAGGAGGAGCCGGCGGTCGGATTTTCGCCGATTCCGGTGTTCATGATCATGCTGTTTACCGCACTGACTTTCTGGAGCGCGATTTACATCGGCGCCCACGCGGGCGGATTCCAATGGAGCGTGTGGGACGCGAACTGGCGTCCCAGCGATGCGACACAGACGGCCGCGGCGCCGCCGGATCCGCTCAAGATCGGGGCGCGGGTATTCAAGAATTCGTGCCAGCAGTGCCACGGGCCGGAGGGCAAGGGCGTGCCGGGGACGTATCCGCCGTTGGCGGGGTCATTGTGGGTGGTGGGCACGCCGGAACGGCCAGTGTCGATTCTGCTCACGGGACTAAGCGGGCTGGGCACGATCATGGACAACACCTACAATGGCTCGATGCCGCCGCTGGGGCAGTCGCTCACGGATTTGGAAATTGCGTCGGTGCTGACCTACGTGCGGCAGGCGTTCGGCAACACGGGCAGCCCGGTGGATCCGAACCTGGTGACGCAGTTGCGGGCCTCGATCGGGACGCGCGCGCCGATGACGCCGTCGGAGGTTTTGCAGAAGTTTCCGCTGGAGGCGGCAGGCGCGGCCGCGACGCCGGCCAGCGCGCCCGCGGCAACCGGTTTGACGGCGGCTCCGGCCGCGGCGAAGTAGGATTTTCGTCAGGCCGCGCCGGCTAAAAGACTCAGCGCCACGGAGAACGCGGGCGCAATCGAGCTTGTCGGCGCAACTTAGTCGATGCGGCAGGCTTCGTCGAAGGCGAGGCGCGGGGCGCGGGGGTGGAGCTTGGAGGTGTCGCCGTAGCCGAGGTTGCAGAGGAAGTTGGATTTGACGAAGGTGCCGGGGAAGAAGGCGGCGTCCACCTTGGCGTTGTCGAAGCCGGACATGGGGCCGCAGTCGAGGCCGACGGCGCGGGCGGCGAGCATGAAGTAGGCGCCCTGGAGGGAGCTGTTGCGCAGGGCCATGTACTCGAGGATGTTGGGGGGGAGGTCCTTGAACCAGGCCTTGGCGTCGGCATGGGGGAAGAGTTTGGGGAGCTGGTCGAAGAAGCGGAGGTCCATGGCGATGATGGCGGTGGCGGGGGCGGCCATGGTTTTGTCGATATTGCCGGCGTCGAGCGCGGGCTTGAGCTTTTCCTTGGCGGCCTTGGATTGGCCGCAGACGATGCGCAGGGGGGACATGTGGGCGGAGGTGGCGCCGAACTTGGCGAGTTCGTAGGCGGCGCGGAGGGTGGCGTCTTCCACGGGCT
>JBEKZN010000093.1:0-6235 GCA_049509815.1 Opitutales bacterium | reverse complement strand
CCGTCGCCCCCGCCGCGCCGCCACTGATGGCGCCCCCAATATCCAGGGTTCCCGCCCCCGCCCCCGTGCCGTTGGCGCTGTTGTTCGTGAAACTGTAGGTGCCTCCCGCTCCTTCGATCACCAGCGGAGCGTTGACGGTTTCCACCGCATTGGTTGACGTCAGCGTGCCCAGAATCTGAATGGCCCCGCCGCTGGTCAGCAGCAGGGAATTGCCTCCCGTGCTGCCGATGAAATAGTTGTCGGTGCCCGTGTCGAAATTGATGCCGCCAATGTTCTGCGTTGTCTGATCAATCACAATCGGAGTGCCCACGGTGCCCCAACCATTGGCAATCAGGCTGTTAAAGGTCGCAATGTCCGTGCTCGTCGTGCCACTGATGGACCCCGGGACCACCCCGCTGGCCCAATTGAGCGTGTCGCTCCAGTTGCCATCGGTGCTGGAACCGCCAATCCAGGTCGAACTGGCGGCGAAGGCGACAGGCCCGGCCCCCAGCAGCGTCAAAAAAAATCCCGCTGCAAGCAATCGGCGGCGAATCCCGGGAATCGCGCCTCTTTTAGCCAGGCAAGAAAGAGACAGATGGCTGGGAATGTGGGGTGGCAAATCGCGCATAAATTACGCCAGGCGAACTGGCCGGTGTTAACGGTGAGCGGGATAAGGGGTCTGCTGACATTCATATCGCTAAATTCGGTTTACGCACAAGAGTTCATATGCGCAAATAAGGGCATATTCACGCAAAACGTTCGTTTTCGATTATTGGCGATGCAACGCAAGTAACGATCCGTGACGCCGGCTGGCGCGGGCAACATCGCGATGGCGAAATCCGCCGAATTTTCGGAACGCAGGCGCAAGGCGGACCCATCAAGCAGCAAGGCGCGAGGCAGGACATCCACGTTTTATCAGGTCGCAGAACCATTCCGCGCTTGGCGGCAGTCTGGATTAAGCCGCCCGCCTTACCAGAACTTGCGCCCATCTGCACCGCCACCCGCTGCGCCACCTGCGCCACCGAAGCCGCGGACGCCGCTCCCACCCGCCGGGCTGCCGGCATCCGGGCTGCGTCCGTACTGGCTGTAATTGTGGGTTTGCTGGTCGCCGCCCTGCCGCGCCTGCTGCTGATTTTGCAAATAGTTCTGGGTGTTGTCGGTTCTGGGGGCCTGCGCGGGCGAAGAGGCCGGCTGCCAGCCTTTTCCATTGTACTGTTCAAAGCCGTTCCCGTTGTTGCGGTACACATTGCCGTCCTTGCCGGCATAGACGTTGTTGTCATTGCGGACCCCCGGGTTGTTCACGCCGGGCCGGTTGTTGGCGGCGAAGTTATTATTGGGATGATTGTTGTTGAAGTTGTTGTTCGGGTGGTTGTTGAAATTATTGTTGTTCCACCGGTTGTAGTTGACGACGTTGTTGTTCCAGTGGTGGTAGCTGTTGAAGTTGTTGAACGAGTAGTTGTGGTAGTTGTTTATGACCACGTTATTGCCCCAGCCGCACCCGCTGGGATGGCACCAGGAGCCGACCAGCCAGCCGGCCGCGAAACCGAAGGCGAAGCCCGTGCCGAAACCGCACGAAAACCCCGCGCCATAGCCGTAAGTCGGCGGCGGCGGCACCCAGATGGTGCTGCAATACACCGGATAAACGTAGCCCGTTCCGTACACCACCACGCCGGCCGGCGCCACCACCGTGCCGTAGTAGCCGGGCGTGTAGCCCACGACCACCGTGGTCGGCGTGGAGTTGTAAACCTGCACATACGTCACGTAGTGAATTGGGCAACTGGTCGGGATGGAGTAAATGACCGAGGGCACCGAGACCGCCACGACCCACGGGCCCGCGGGCGTCGCCGAGGTGAACCACACGCCGTTTTGCACCGCGTAATAGGAATTCGACGACACCTGCACCACCGGAGTCAGCGTGTTCGCCGCATAATAAAGCGTGGTCCCGGTGACCGGCTGGAATTGCGGCGCGCCGTCATAGGCGACATCGAGCGTCGGCCCGGTGCGGTTGATCGTGGCCGTGTTCGGGATCGAATTGGCGATCACCGCCTGCTGCGCGGGAGCCGTTCCGGGGACGTTCACCAGCGCGCCGCCCGCGGGATGATTTTCGGGAATGTTCGCGAAATCCGGCGGCAATTGGTCATAGGGCACAAACTGCCAGCTCGAACTCTGCAGCGAGGGCGAGTCGAACCAGCGCCCGGAGACCAGGAAGTAATACTGCTGATTCGGCAGGTAGAGGACGAGTTCGTTCTCCGTGTTCTGCGCATACAGGATTTGCGTGTTCGGGATCGGCGCGAAATTCGGCGGGCCGTTGGTCTGGATCAATTCCGCCGGCGTCGTGCTGACATAGACCGTCACCTGCGCCGCGGTATATTTGCTGTCGCTCGTCGGATCCATCAGGTCGATGCTGTTGTCCGACTGGGCGAGCGTGAGCGCCTGCGCCAGCGCGGCGGGCGGATTCGCCGCGACCGTCCACGGCCCGGATACCGCCGTCGCCTGCATCCACGCGCCGAGCAGCCGCAGGTAATAAGTGCCGCTGGATTGATCCAGCAGGATGAACGCCTTGGTGTTCAGCACCCGCAGGAAGTTCGTGCCGGTGAAGGCGCGTAGCGCCGGGGCGCCGTCAATCAGCACGAGCACCGCCGGGGTCTGGCTGAAAATGATCTGCGGCGGCGTGTTGAGTACGGGCTGAGCTGAATTTGAACTGGCCGAGGCCTTCTCCACCGCGAGGCTCGATTCAATGCGGCCATAGGACAGTTGCAGCGGTTGCGCCGTCAGCAGGCTTTGTAGCGCGCTGATGTACGACGCGCCTTTGTCAGGCGCACCGGGAAAGTTCCCCTGCGTGATCGTTAGGTCGGTCAGCGTCGCGATGTCGTTCTGCTTGTCAATGTTGGCGGTCGCCGTGAATGAAACCGTGCCATATTGCTCCGACGCGCCCCCGACCGGCTCGGCGGCCACGGCCATCGTCGCCGTCAACTGCGCGCCCTGCAGCGACTCCACCTGGGGCTGGAACAGCGTGATGTTGGTGCTGCCCGATTGCAGGGTTTTCGGCCAGCCGCCATCGGGATCCAGGGAGGCCTGCGACGCAACCGGGGCCGAGCCGGCGTCCTGGCCGTAAACTGCCCAAGGCAGCACCAGCAGAGCCGCCGCAGCGAAGGTTAAGCCAAATTTGCGCACCAGGAGCGTAACAAATTGCATCGGATTCATGGGAGTGGTTCGCATCCGTCCGGCGACTGGGTCAATGCCACCATCAGCGCGGCGCATGCCGAATTTAACCACCTCAATCTCCCAAATATCCTCCATCCCGGCAACCAAAATAACGCTCCTAAGCAGAATCCACTGTGAAATTCTTGCATCGCCATGGCGGGCCCCTTGAAATTGAATATGGCTTCAATCGAAACCAACGTCGGGCCGCCCTAACCCTTCCGAATCGGGCAACCCTGCCCCATCTTCGGCTTTGAGGATTCTTTGCATGCGCAAAATTGCCTGCTTGGGATTTGCGGCAAATCCACCCCTTCATTTTAACTGAACCTGACGCTCCCCCACCCCCGGCGCCATGTCCATTCGCCTATTCGTTGCCAGCGCGTTTTTGGCAATTTTCGCCCTCATTCCTCTCACGGCGGCGCCCACTGCTCCCCCGCCCGGCGCCGTGGAGAAGCAAGCCGACGGCATTGTCCTGCCGGTCGGCGGCGGCTTCCTCTGCCTGCAAGTGCGGGCCGACAATATCATCCGCGTCGCTTACGCCGCGCAGCGCAGTTTCTTTTCCCGACCCAGTCTCGACGTCCTGCCCGCAACTTCACCCGTGCCACGCTGGACCGTAAAGGATACGCTCACCGAAGTGACTCTTACCACCGGCCAATTGCAGGCGCGGGTGGACCGCAGCACCGGCGCCGTCACCTTCTATGACCTGAACGGCCATCCGCTGCTCGCGGAAGAACCCGGATCCCGCACGCTGGAATCCGCCGAGGTGCAGGGCGAGAACACCTGGCATGTCCGCCAGGCCTGGCTGCCCAACGGCGACGAATCGCTCTACGGGCTGGGCCAGCGTCAGCAGGGCATGGTCGATATCAAGGGATTCGACTTCGATTTGTGGCAGCACAACACCAACGTCGTCGTGCCCTTCCTGGTTTCCAGCCGCGGCTACGGCGTGCTCTGGGACAATCTCTCCTTCACGCGTTTCGGCGATCTGCGCCCGTTCACGGCCATCCCTGCCGATTGCCTGGTCGATACCACCGGCCAGCCGGGCGGTTTGACCACCGGAACTTTTTCCGCCGCCAATCCCGATGCGCTGCAAAACCAAACCGTCACCGCCAACCTCACGCTCGCGTCCGGTGGCCGCGGCAACGGACGGCGCATTCGCTACACGCGCTGGATCGGGGAAATCGTGCCGCCGGCCACCGGCGATTACCAATTTCAGACTTACTCGAATGGCGGCATCAAAGTCTGGATTGATGACCACCTCGTCATCGACCACTGGCGCCAGGCCTGGCTGACCGACCGCGACCAGGTAAAAATTCATCTCGAGGCCGGACATCACTACCCCATCAAAATCGAATCCGGAGGCGAGCAGACCAACACCATGAGCCTGCTCTGGAAAACCCCGAACCCCTCTGCGGCGACCTCGCTCTGGTCGGAGGTCGGCGACGGCGTGGACTATTATTTCGTTTACGGGCCGCAGTTGGACCGGGTCATTGCCGGCTACCGTCTGCTCACCGGGCAGGCGACGATGTTGCCGCAGTGGGCTTTCGGCCTGTGGCAATCGCGCCAGCGCTACGAGACCGCCCAGCAGAGCCTCGATGTCGTGCTCGGTTTCCGCAGCCGTCAAATTCCCTTCGACAACATCGTGCAGGACTGGCTGTACTGGCCCGAGAACGCCTGGGGCTCGCACGAATTCGATCCGCCGCGCTTCCCCGATCCGGTCGCGTGGATCAAAGCCATCCACGACCTGCACGCGCACCTCATGATTTCCGTCTGGGGAAAATTCTACCCCGGCACCGCCAATTTCGATGCCATGCAAAAAGACGGTTTTTTGTACCAACCCACGCTGGACGAAAACATCCGCGACTGGGTCGGCCGCGGCGGCTACAATTACACCTTTTACGACGCCTTCAATCCCGGCGCCCGCAGTCTGTTCTGGCAGCAGCTCAATGTCGCGCTCTTCCGCAAGGGCGTGGACGCTTGGTGGATGGACGCGACCGAACCGGATGTCGTGCAGCCCTCGCCGGCAACCCTCGAGGAGCAAAAGCACTTCATCGGCCTGACCGCCCTGGGCACCGCCTCACGGGTGCTCAACGCCTACGCGCTCGAAAACAGCCGCGCTGTTTACGAGGGCCAGCGCAGCGTCGCGCCCAACCAGCGCGTCTTCATCCTCACGCGCTCGGGCTTCGCCGGCGAGCAGCGCTATTCCTCTGTCACCTGGTCGGGCGACACCACCTCGACTTGGACCGCCCTGGCCAAACAGATTCCCGCCGGCCTGGGCTTCAGCATTTCCGGCGTGCCGTACTGGACCATGGACATCGGCGGCTACACCATGCAGTCCAAATTCTCGGCGGCCAACCCCACGCCCGCCAATGCCGCGGAATGGCGCGAGCTCAACGTGCGCTGGTTCCAATTTGGAACATTCAGCCCGCTGCTGCGCGTGCACGGCGAGCTGCAACCGCGCGAGATGTGGACCCTCGGCGGCGATAACAGCCCCGCCTATCTGGCTGAGCTCAAGTTCGACCGCCTGCGCTACCGCCTGCTGCCGTACCTCTACTCCCTCGCCGGCGCGGTCACGCAGGACAGCTACACCCTGATGCGTCCGCTGGTCATGGATTTCCCCCGCGACCACGACGCCCGCGCCCTCACCGACGAATATATGTTCGGCCCGGCGTTTCTCGTCGCGCCCGTCACCACCTACCAGGCCCGCAGCCGCCTAGTTTACCTGCCTGCCGGCTCCGGCTGGTACGATTTCTGGAGCGGGAACCTGGTGCCGGGCGGTCAATCCATTGAAGCACCCGCTCCCTTTGACTCAATGCCGCTTTACATCCGCGCCGGCTCCATCATTCCCTTTGGCCCGGAGTTGCAATACACCGGCGAAAAACCCGCCGACCCCATCACCCTGCGCATCTACGCCGGCGCCGACGGCCAGTTCAACCTCTACGAGGACGACGGCCTCACGTTCGATTACGAAAAGGGCGCCTTCACGTGCATCCTGATTCACTGGAACGACGCCAGCCAAACCCTTACCATTGGCCGTCGCGAGGGCAGCTTCCCGGCG
>JBEKZN010000092.1:0-9765 GCA_049509815.1 Opitutales bacterium | reverse complement strand
GATGACGGACAAAAAGCATGGCCCAGAATTCGACGGCATTGGCGCTAAGGGAGTGGTATTCAGCCCAGATGGCAAGCGCATGGCCTACATAGCGGCCCATGGTCAAAAACGAGTGGTGGTGGTTGACGGAGTAGCTGGACCCGAATTTGAGGCGTTAAGTGATGCGAGCCCGCTTTTCAGTCCGGACAGCAAGCATGTCTTATACGTCGGATTGATGAATGATTTCTGGCTGGTTATCGTTGATGGGAAAATGGAATCAATGTGCGCCGAGATATGTGATCCAGGGCCGATTTTCAGTCCAGACAGCAAGCATGTGGTTTTCGTGATGATCAACCTTGGCAAACTGAACGTGGTACTGGACGGTGATACAAAATTACCTGAATTTTATGCGATTAACAAAGGCGGTCCGGTTTTTAGCCCCGACAGCAAACGGCTGGCTCTTGCAGGCAAAAACAAAGCCGGGAAATGGCAGGTATATTTGAACGGTGTTCCAGGGGCGGAATTTGATGCGATTGGAGATATAGCATTCAGCGCGGATGGCATGCATGTGGCTTATGCGGCCAAGACAAGCGACCAGTGGCAGGTGTTTTTGGACGACCAGCCTGGCGCGCTTTTTCATGCAATTCGATATTTGTTGTTTTCCGGGGCACCTTCACGGTTGTCCTATGTAGGGCTCTTGAATCGCGCCGAACAGGTGGTGTTGGATAATGTGCCCGGACCGGAATTTGAGCATATTTGGGTGCCACCAGTTGTCTGTTCCGACGGTCATTTAGAGTACTTGGCGTCAGAAAAAGATGACTCGGTAGACAATTTGCTGCGAGTAACTGTACTTGGATTCTCCCTGCCTGAGACGGAAAACAAGTGATTCTTCCGTCTTGATTCCGGGGGCAGCATAAGGTCTCCTATCTGTTTCCCATGAGTCTTTTGACATTCACGAACAGGACGGCGTTGATCACCGGGGCGTGGCGGGGCATTGGCGGGTCGATTGGCGAGCTGCTGGCGGCGGAGGGCGTGAAGGTTCTGTGCGTGTCGAAGAACGAGGCGGCGTGCGGGGCGGGGGCGGCGGCGATTCGCGCGGCGGGGGGGCGGGCGCAGGCGTATGCGGTGGACGTGGCGGATGCGGCGGCGGTGCGGGCGGCGTGCGAAAAGATTTTGGCCGAGCACGAGCGGGTGGACATTTTGGTGAACAACGCGGGGGTGACGCGCGACATGCTGCTTTTGCGGATGAGCGACGAGGACTGGCACGGGGTGCTGAATACGAATCTTTCGAGCTGTTTCTACTGGACGAAGGCGTTGTTGCGGCCGATGACGCAGGCGCGGTGGGGGCGGATCATCAACATGTCGTCGGTGGTGGGGTTGATCGGCAACCCGGGGCAGGCGAATTACGCGGCGGCAAAGGCGGGGATGCTGGGTTTGACGAAGGCGCTGGCGCGCGAACTGGCGGGACGCAATATCACAGTCAACGCGGTGGCGCCGGGGTTCATCGCCACAGACATGACGGCGAAGCTGGATGCGGCGCTGACGGAAACGGTGCAGAAGATGATACCGCTCAAGCGTTTCGGCGAGGCCAGGGAGGTGGGGGCCATGGTGGCGTACCTGGCGAGCGACCAGGCGGCCTACATAACGGGCCAAGTTTTTACGGTTGACGGCGGCATGGCGATGTGAAGCCTGTGGGCTTGCTCAGACGAACTTTTTCTACCCAAGACTATGGCGGATAAAACCATCGAACAGCGAGTTAAGGAGATCATTGTCAACCAGCTCAACGTAAACGAAGAGCAGGTGACGCCGGAGGCTTCGTTCCTTGACGATTTGGGGGCCGACTCCCTGGATCTCGTCGAGTTGATCATGGCCTTTGAGGAGGAGTTCAAGGACGAGATCAAGGGGGAGATCCCCGAGTCCGACGCTGAGAAACTCACCACGGTGGGCCAGGTCATTGAGTACATCAAGCAGAAGGCCGGCAAATAGCGGCCCGCGCACTGACGCGCCCGAATTTACTCTAGTTCCCAGTCTGGATGGATTCCTTGCCGCTTCCAACGCGGGTGGTGGTGACGGGCCTCGGGGTCGTCACTTCCATCGGCCATAACACCGCCGACTTTTGGCAAAGCCTGCTGGCTGGCCGAAGCGGCATTAGCCGCGTCACGCGGTTCGACCCGACGGACTATCCGTGCAAGGTCGGGGCGGAAGTGCGGGACTGGGATCCGACGCAGTACATGGACGCGAAGGAGGTCAAGCGGAACGACCGGTACACGCATTTTGCGATGGGGGCGTCGTTGCAGGCGCTGGCGGACGCGGGGTTGGCGAAGGGGGCGGCGGGGTTGGATCCGGACCGCTTTGGCATCATCATCGGTTCGGGGATCGGCGGGCTGGAGACGATTGGCAAGCAGGCGAAGGCGTTGTTCGACGGCGGGCCGCGGAAGGTGTCGCCGTTCATGATACCGTCGTTGATTTCAAACATGGCGGCGGGGGTAGTGGCGATTGCGGTGGGGGCGAAGGGGCCGAATTTCAGCGTGGTTTCGGCGTGCTCGACGGGGACGCACGCGCTGGGGATGGCGTACTGGCATTTGCTGCGGGGCGAGGCGGACATCATGCTGGCGGGCGGGAGCGAGGCGGCGATCACGAACCTGGGTTTTGGCGGCTTTTGCGCAATGCGGGCGATGAGCACGAATTTCAACGACCAGCCGGAGCGATCGAGCCGGCCGTTCGACAAGCTGCGCGACGGTTTCGTGATGGGGGAGGGTTCGGGCGTGCTGGTGCTGGAGACGCTGGAGCATGCGCAGCGGCGCGGGGCGCGGATTTATTGCGAGTTGGTGGGCTACGCGGCCACCTGCGATGCCTACCACATCACGAGCCCGGACCCGGAGGGCAAAGGGCTAGCGAAGGCGCTGCGCAATGCGCTGAGGAGCGCGCGGCTGGATCCGGCGGAGATCGATTACATCAACGCGCACGGGACTTCGACGCCGTACAACGACAAGTTTGAGACGATGGCGGTGAAGGAGGTTTTTGGCGCGCAGGCACCGAAGATTCCGATGAGTTCGACGAAGTCCATGACGGGGCACCTGCTGGGCGCGGCGGGGGGCATCGAGGCGGCGATCTGCGTGAAGGCGATTGAGACGGGTGAAGTTCCGCCGACGATCAACCTGGAGCAGCAGGATTTGCCGGATTGCGATTTGGATTATGTGCCGAACGTGAAGCGGGCAGTGAAGGTGCGGACGGCGTTGAGCAGCAACCTGGGGTTCGGCGGCCATAACGCGGTGGTGGTGTTCCGGGCGTTGTAGAGGTGAATGCTCGTCATGTAATGAGCAATGCCTGAAGCTTGATTGCAGTTTCCTCGCGGCTGATCTTTCCCTCGGCCACCTCGATGGTGAGTTGTTCCCAGGCGAGCGATTTTTCGGCAATGATGCTCGGTTGAGAAATCAAATGATTGGCCTTGAGCACAACGAGGCAGCAGGCGAGGGCCGTTCGTTTGTTGCCATCATTAAAGGGATGGTTTTTACAGAGATAAAAGAGGTAGGCTGCAGCCGCTTTCACAGGATCAGAAAATAGCGGTTCACCGCCCCAGGTGACTTGGGGGGATAAAACGGCGGAATGCAACAAGCCCTCATCACGCAATCCATCCAGGCCGCCATGCTGACGAAGAACCTCCTGGTGGATGGCCTTGACGGTTTCGGACGTTAGGTGAACTATCTCGGCCATGAAGCGAGTTCAAGCAAGGCGGCGAAAGAGTTCATCGTTTTCCTCAATGATTTCCTTGGCCATGGCCGTACCTCTTTCCGGGCTGATTTTTTTGCTCCAATCGATTGGCCCTAAAACAAGCCCATCAACATCCACGGCGTTTTTCCCATCGTGCAAGGCCTGGCGGATCTTATTGCCCTCCGCATCGTCAACGTAAAGAACCAATCCGTTCTTGTCGATGAGAACGGTGGCTGCAACAGGCCAGTTCTTTTGAGGTCCGACACCCGAGTAGCCAGAGGCCTCGATAAAGCCTTTCGGGTTGCGCTTCACCACGGTTATCGGGCGTAAATTTATGGTGGTTTGACTCATCGGGCGAAACGACGACACAATTAATGTGAAGCTTAACCTAAGGTTGAACTTTGCAGTGGATTATGCATTTAATGCCCCAATGGTCAAATCTGAAGCGTTTTCGCCCCGGTAGAAGATCAATGCAATGAACAAGACCCGAGCGATTTCGCATTGCCCGCGCGCGGGGAATGCATAAAAGCGAGGCTATCCCATCTCGTCGCTACCACCCATGATGCCAGAATCGCCGCCCGTTGCACCACCTGTTTCCCAGGCCCCAGGGGTTCCGACCCCGTCCGTGCAGAGCATGCCCAAGGGTGAGGTGACGACGCCGGAGGCGGGGGTGCTGCCGGAGAAGAAGGCGGCGGCGGTGGGGATGAAGCGGCTGACGAATGCGTTTTTCTACTCGCTGGATGGGCTGGGTTCGACGTGGAAGCACGAGGAGGCGTTCCGGCAGGAGATGATGCTGGCGTGGGTGCTGGTGCCGGTGGCGGTGGTGCTGCCGGTGGATTATGAAGGCAAGGCGCTGATGATCGGGAGCGTGCTGCTGGTGTTGATTGTGGAGCTGCTCAATTCGGGGCTGGAATGGTGCGTGGATCTGGCGGCGCAGCAGCAGCGGCATCCGTTTGCCAAGCGGGCGAAGGACATGGGTAGCGCGGCGGTGTTTTTGAGCCTGATCAATTGCCTGCTGACGTGGGTGCTGGTGCTGGGACAGTGCTACATGGCGGGGCAGTTGCATTGGTAGGAGGGTGGGGCCAGGGGGCAGAAACGCGGGAAATGGGAGGATGCATAGGCATATTTGCGCTGGGAGCGACAGAATCGCGTTGCCAAGGGGTGGGAGCATGCTTAGGAGTCAACGTTTTGGCGCAAAGACTACCCCGTCTTTGCCTGCCACTTTTTTTGTTCTCATGCTCCTTCAGTACCGCAAATTTTTCCCGCGAATTGGGCGGCCAGCCCGGCGGGCGCCATTCGTAATATTCGCAACGTGGTTGGCCGCCTTGGCGTGGAGCCAGCCGGCTTGGGCGCAAGCTCCAGCGTGGGCGCAGGTGGCGCCGACCGCGGGCGGGAGCGACACGGACTTGGTGTTGCCGACACCGACGGCAGAGATGTTCAACCTGTTCGGCTTCAGCCTGTCGGGCGGGGCGATTCTTTGGCTGGGGCTGGGGGTGTGTGCGCTGGGGGTGATGTATGGGCTGTTTGAGCTGGCCCATTTGCGGCGTTTGCCGGCGCACCGGAGCATGCTGGAGGTGTCGGCGCTGATTTACCGCACCTGCCGGACGTACCTGTTGCAACAGGCGAAGCTGCTGTTGCTGCTGGAGATCCTGATCGGGGGGACGATGGTGTTTTATTTCGGGTATTTGAAACAGATGGCAGCGTGGCAGGTGGGGGTGATTCTGGCGTGGTCGCTGGTGGGGATGGCGGGGTCGTTCGGGGTGGCGTGGTTCGGGGTGGTGATCAACAACGTGGCGAACAGCCGGATGGCGTTTGCGGCGCTGCGGGGCAAGGCGCTGCCGCTGTCGGAGATTCCGATGCGTTCGGGGATGAGCATAGGGGTGCTGCTGATCAGCGTGGAGCTGGCGCTGATGCTTTCGATTTTGCATTTTGTGGACGCGCAACTGGCCGGACTGTGCTTCGTGGGTTTCGCGATCGGGGAGTCGCTGGGGGCGAGCGTGCTGCGCGTGTGCGGGGGGATTTTCACGAAGATTGCGGACGTGGGCAGCGACATGATGAAGATCGTGTTTCACATCAAGGAGGACGACGCGCGCAACCCGGGGGTGATCGCGGACTGCGCGGGCGACAACGCGGGCGACAGCGTGGGCCCGACGGCGGACGGGTTTGAGACTTACGGGGTGACGGGGGTGGCGCTGATCAGCTTTATCTGCCTGGCGGTAAAACTGGAGACAACGAAGTGGGCACTGCTGGTGTGGATTTTCTCGCTGTTTATTTCGATGGTGGTGGTTTCGCTGCTGGCGTGGAACCTCAACAAGGTGCTGACGAAGGCGTTGATGAAGGACCGGCCGAACTTCAATTTTGAGCATCCGCTGACGATGCTGGTGTGGCTGACTTCGCTGTTGTGCATCGCGATGACATTTGTGCTCAGCTACCTGATGCTGCACGTGGCGTTCGGGGACCTGTGGTGGAAGCTGGCGACGATTGTCAGCTGCGGGACGCTGGCGGCGGCCGCGAGGTGGTGAACGCAACGCGCGAGGGCGGCGCGGGGCTGACGATTCTGTCGGGGCTGGTGGCGGGCAAATTTTCGGCGTTTTGGATGGGAATGACGCTGGCGGTGCTGATGTTGATCGGTTTCCAAACGAGCACGCACGGGCTGACCGAGATCATGCAGTACCCGTCGGTGTTCGCGTTCGGGCTGATTGCGTTCGGGATGCTGGGGATGGGGCCGGTGACGATCGCGGTGGACAGCTATGGGCCGGTGACGGACAACGCGCAGTCGGTGTTCGAGCTCTCGACCATCGAGCAATTGCCGAACATCGAGGACGAGATCGAGCGCGACTTCGGGTTCCGGCCGAATTTCACCCGGGGCAAGCATTTCCTCGAGGCCAACGACGGGGCGGGCAACACGTTCAAGGCGACGGCGAAGCCGGTGCTGATCGGCACGGCGGTGGTCGGCGCGACGACGATGATTTTTTCGCTAATTTTGATGCTCAAGCAACACGAGGGCTGGAAGGACTTTGACGCGCCGGGGCCTCGATGCAGGCGGTGACGACGGGGGCGCACCGGGCGGTGGCGTACATCAAGAAGAACATCAAGCTCGACGGCGTGACAAAGGCGTCGGACGAGGACAGCAACGAGGTGGTGCGCATTTGCACGCGGTTCGCGCAGTACGGGATGGTGAATATTTTCGTGGTGATGTTTTCGCTGGCACTGGGATTTGCGTTCACGAATCCGGTGTTCTTCGTGGCGTACCTGCTGTCGCTGGCGCTGTTCGGGCTGTTTGCGGCGGTGTACATGGCCAACGCGGGCGGGTGCTGGGACAACGCGAAGAAATACGTGGAAGTGGAACTGCGGGAGAAGCACTCGCCGTTGCACGATGCGACGGTGGTGGGCGACCTGGTGGGGGATCCGTTCAAGGACACCTCGGCGGTGGCGCTCAACCCGATCATCAAGTTCACGACGCTGTTCGGCATCCTGGCGGTGGAGATCGCGGTCAACGCCCAGTCCGTGGCGCCGTATCTGGCGGTATTATTCACCGCGATCGGGCTGGTGTTCGTCTGGCGCTCCTTCTACGGAATGCGCATCGGCGGGAAGGGCTAAAGGGCCGAATGGAAAATGGAAGAGGGAAGACGGGACAGCGCGTTCGAAAACACGCCGCGGAAACGGCATCAGGAGACCATGATTTTGCCCTCGTAAACCCAGCGGTAGGTTTTGCCCTTGCTGCGGCTGTTGTAGGGGGTGCGCTGAAAAGTGATGAGGTGGCTGCTGCGGGAGCCCTTGAGTTCGACGATGTATTCTTCGCTGGGCCAGAGTTCGGCGTCGGGCAGTTCGTGCGCGGCGGCGCGGATTTGCGAGAGGTGCGGGAGGAATTTTTCGCTCATGAAGTTGAGGCAATTATTTTTAAAATCGCGAAATTGGCAAGCGGAAGCCGAGGGAGCGACGCGCGGGAGCGTGAGCCGGTTGGGCCGGGCGAGCGGGACAAATCCTCAAATTCGGTGTCGCCGTGAGGCGGGCTCACGGGAATTGGCTTTGACATCATGGCGGCGCCGCGGCAGTATTGCCTCATGCCCCAGCGGGTTTACCTCGTGGAGGATGAGCCTATGGTGCTGGATTTTTGCACCGAGTACATCCGACAGTACACGGACATGGAAATTGTCGGCTCGAGCGGCAACGGCCATGACGCGCTCAAATCCATTCTGGAAAAGAAGCCCGACCTGGTGGTGGTGGACATCCGGCTGCCGGAGGTGAACGGCCTCGAGATTCTGATTTTGGTGAAAGAGAGGCTGCCGGACTGCAAAGTGGTGATTTTCACTGCGACGGTGAATGCGCAGACGGTGCGGGTGGCGTTGCAGGGCAAAGTGGATGCGTTTGTGGAGAAGGCCGACGGGCTGGACGGCTTGCGACTGGCCTTTGAGGCCATCAAGCTGGGGAAGCGGTACTTCAGTCCGCACATCAAGCGGATGATGGAAGCTTACGACGAGGACTTGGGATCGAAATATCCCTTCAAGGCGATTACTTGAGATCCAGAGCGCTTAACGAGAACGCTGGGAAAGCGAAGACGCGGTGCCACGGGGATGCCGCAGGCATCAATTGCTTGAAGTCGTGGTGGGAGCGCTGGCGGCGTTGACGCTGCCCTGATTTTGGAGGATCGTGCGTTTGACGCTGTCGGGGAGGCTGGATTGTTCGATCCAGGGCACGGCTTGGGCGGCATTGGTATTAATCCATTGCTGGCCAAGGTCTTGTAGTTGGGCATCGCGAACTTCGGTATCTTGAATTTGAAGAGCCCAATTGAGGGCGGTGGTCGGGTCGGTGGGGACGATACCGGAGCTGAATTCCTGAATGGCCGCGTCTTTGGCGGTTCCGGTAGGCAGGGTGCCAAGCCATTGGGAGGCAGCGACAGCGTCGCTGGTGACCCAGGCGGCCATGATGACGCGGGCGGCGTTGGTCTGGGTGTCCGGGTCACCGAGGTTGCTCCAAGCGGCGGCGGCTTTGCTAGGCTCCCATTGGGATTCGGAGTCGAGGGCCTGGACTTCAGCCTGGCTGCGGAGACTGCTGTCGGGAATGGAGCTGGCCCAAGCCATGGCGTCGGTGGGGTCTGATTCGGCCCAGTGGTAAGCGAGGTCGGTGATGGCGACATTGCGGGTGTCGCCGGCGGGAAGCTGCTCCACGAAGGCTTTGGCGGACTGGACGTCCTGCTCGACCCAGTGGGAAAGGGCGGCCTGGAGGGCGTTGGAATCGTTGGTTTGGGTAAAGTACTGGAAGCCCCAGTTGGTGGCTTGGGAGGGGTCGTTTTCGGCCCAGGCGTCGGCGAGAGTTTCGGCGGCGGAGGTGCGGGTGTCCGCATTGGAGACGTTGTTCATGAGCCATTGGGCGGCGGAGGGGCCGTCCTTGGCGCCCCAGGCGCTCATGAGGGAGAAGATGACTTGCTGTTTGCTGTTGTCTTCGGCCATGCCAGCGACCCAGTCCGCGGCGGCGGCGGGGTTGACATCGGCCCAGGCGGTGATGCCGGATTGAAGGGCTTCGAGTCGTTCCTGGCCTTCGAGTTTGTCTTCGGCCCAGGTCATGGCTTCCTTGGGGTAGGCCTTGACCCAGCCGCTAAAGGCGCTGAGGACGGCTTCGAGGCGCTGCGGTCCGGCGGGCAGGCTGCCAATTTTGAGCATCTGGGCCTCCATGTCATCGATGGAGGCGGGGGGCTTGGCGGCCGGGGGGGGAGTGTCGTCGGCATCATCGGTGGATTTGACCGGTGCGGATGCCGTGGCGGACGGGGAGTGCGAAGAAAGCTTAACGGGGTGGCGGTCGAGCCACCACATGGCACCGCCCCCCACAATCAGGCAAGGGACGATGATGAGAAGGCTCTTGGCGTTCATGCCGGGCGCGGGTGGAGGCGACTTTAAAGTGGCTAGCATAAGGCAAGATGGGAGGTGGGCAACGGCAATCTAACACACCGCCTAATGGGTTAACCCCTGAGACACGGTTTTGCTACTGCTAGTTGCGGATTTTTTACCCGGGATGGCTTGGCTGGGTGGCGGCACCGGCCAATAAGAGTGAATAATCCGCGAGATAATTCCGGCTAAT
>JBEKZN010000091.1:0-6252 GCA_049509815.1 Opitutales bacterium | reverse complement strand
GAACAAGGGCGGGGCGACGCCGGTGACGCTGGGGGTCTTGCGCGACGGGCAGACGCGGGTGGTGACAGTGCGACCGGAGCAGGTGGCGAGCACGACGCCGCTGGCGACGTTGAGCGTGGGGCTGCTCCGCGACGGGGTGGCGGAGGCGAAGGTGGATGTATTGCCCGTGTACGCGGAGGAAAGCACGGACAATCCGGCGCTGCCGACGGCGCGGGCGAAGGAGCTGCGGGTGTGGCATGTCGAGGGCAATGCGGATCTTTTGGGCGGGTTGCAGACGGGCGACGACGTGGTGGCGGTGAACGGCCAACAGCCGGAATCGGTGCAGGATTTGGTGGATCAATGGAAAGCGGTGACGGCGGGGCAGTTTGCGCGGGTGGCGTTCCAGACCCAGGATGTGCCGGGGACGGCGGAGGTGCGCGGGCCGCTGGCGGCGAAGGTGACGCCGCCGCAGGAGGTGACGATGATCGGGGTGATGTTCACGGACGAGCAGATCACGGTGCACCCGACGCCGTGGAAGCAGTTTTCGGACGCGCTGGACCAGACGTGGGCGACGTTGAGCAGCCTGGTGAACCCGCATTCGGACGTGGGGCTGAGCATGTTGAGCGGGGCGGTGGGGATGGGGCGGGCGCTGGAGCATTTTGTGATGGACGACTTGCGGCTGGCGATCTGGTTCACGGTGATCATCAACATCAACCTGGCGATCATCAACCTGCTGCCGATTCCGGTGCTGGACGGCGGGCATATTTTGTTGGCGACGATCACGCGGCTGCGGGGGCAGGCGCTGCCGGCGCAGGCGGTGGTGATGACGCAGGGTTTGTTTTTGGTGCTGTTGATGGGGCTGATGCTGTACGTGGTGTTCAACGATTCGCTGCGGTGGATCGGCGACGATGAGATGGACCGGGAGATGCAGCAGCAACAGGCGTATTATTTGAAGCTGGATTTTCCGCCCGCGGCACCAAGCTTGCCAACGAATCCGTGAGGGTTGGGCGATCCGAGGAGACGCCATGGACGACACGATGCAGTTTTTGGTGGTGCACGGCGGGATGGTGTTGTTCGCGGTGATTTTTGTCGAGCAGATCGGGCTGCCCATGCCGGCGGGACCCTGGCTGATGGCGGCGGGGGCGCTGGCGGCGCACGGGAAGATGGACATGTTTTTCGCGCTGGGGGTAACGCTGTGGGCATGCGTGGTGGCGGACGGGATCTGGTACGAGATCGGGCGGCGCGGGGGGAAGCCGGTGTTGCGGCTTTTATGCAAGATGTCGCTGGAGGCGGATACGCGCGCGCGGCAGACGGAGAATTTGTTCGAGCAGCACGGGGTGGGGTTGATTGTGGCGTCGAAGTTTCTGCCGTGGCTGGGGACGCTGATCCCGCCGCTGGCGGGGATATTCCGGATCGGGATGGTGCGGTTTCAGGTGTTAAACGCGGTGGGGGCGGTGATGTACGGGGCGTGTTTCCTGGGGCTGGGGTTCATGTTCAGCGATCAAATCGAGGTGGTGGGGCAGTGGCTGGCGCGGCTGGGCGGGTGGGGCGGGGTGGTGTTGGCCGGGTTGGCGGCGCTTTACATCGGGTACAAATACTGGCAGCGGCACCGGGTGGTGCTGAAGCTGCGGATGGCGCGGGTGACACCGGAAGAGGTCTATCAAAAGCAGGAGGCGGGGGAGAGCCCGTACATTTTGGACCTGCGGTCGCCGTCGGACTTGCGCAAGGATCCGGTGCTGGTGCGGGGAGCGGTCTATATCAGCTTTGACGAGGTGAGGCGGCGGCATGGGGAGATACCGCGGGATCGGGACATCGTGGTGTATTGCACCTGCCCGAACGAGGCGACGGCGGCGAGGATGGCGCTTTTTCTGCAGCAGAAGGGCATCAAGCGAGTGCGGCCGCTGCTGGGCGGGATCCAGGCATGGCAGGAGCGGAAATACCCGACGGTCGCGGCGCAAGTGACGGTGGGCGAGAAGGCGGGATGACGGCCATCCGCGCCTTGACCAGGAGGGCTGGCGAGCGGTAGGATGGCGGCTTATGAGCACTGAGTTTTCGTCGCCGGCGGCTGCGCTGCCGTTTTACTGCGCCTCGCGTTTCCGCGCGGTGCGCCGCGCCACGCGCGAGGCGATGGTGGGGGTGGTGGGCGTGGGCGGGTCGAACCCGCTGCGGGTGCAGTCGATGACGACGAGTTTGACGCAGGACGTGCCGGCGACGGTGCGGCAGGTGTTGGGGCTGGCGGAGGCGGGCTGCGAGATCGTGCGGATCACGGCGCCAAACAAGGAGGCGGCGCGGGCGTTGAAGGAGATCCGGGCGCAGGTGACGGCGGCGGGCTGGGAAAAATTGCCGCTGGTAGCGGACATTCACTTTTTGCCGGCGGCGGCGATGGAGGCGGTCGAGCACGTGGAGAAGGTGCGGGTGAACCCGGGCAATTACGCGGACAAGAAGAAATTCGCGGTGAAGGAGTATTCGGACAACGAATACGAGAACGAGCTGGAGCGGCTGCACGAGGCGTTTTCGCCGCTGGTGCTGCGGGCGAAGGCGCTGGGCCGGGCGCTGCGCATCGGGACCAACCACGGATCGCTGTCGGACCGGCTGATGAACCGCTATGGGGACTCGCCGCTGGGGATGGTGGAGAGCGCGCTGGAATTCATCCGGATTTGCGAGAGCCACGGATTTTATAATTTGGTGCTGTCGATGAAGGCGAGCAACCCGAAGGTGATGATCGAGGCGTACCGGCTGGCGGTGGCGAAAATGGCGGCGGAGAACATGAACTACCCGCTGCATTTGGGAGTAACGGAGGCGGGCGAAGGCGAGGACGCGCGGATCAAGAGCGCGATCGGGATCGGGAGCCTGCTGATGGACGGATTGGGGGACACGATCCGGGTGTCGCTGACGGAGGACGCGATTTACGAAGTGCCGGTGTGTCTGGATCTGGCCAAACGCACGCATTTGGTGTGGGAGCGCGGTGAAACCCTGCCAGAAAAGGAAGCGGCGGACGGGATTGATCCGTTCACGTACACGCGGCGGGACGTGGTGCATTTGCATTTGGGCGAAGGCTGTGAAGTTTCGCGCGAGGAGCCGCCGCGAGTGATCATACCGGCGATGCGGCCGGTATCGGCGCACGCGGAGATCGTGAAGGACGTGCTGCGCACGCACACGCGGAACAAGGAGACGAAGGTGGAGGGACTGTTGGTGAAGATCGCGGGGGCGGAGGACTTGCCGCACCTGGCGACATTGCAAAAGGTGCTGGCGCCGACGGTGAAGTTTTTCGTGGTGGATTTGCCAGCGGGAGCCGGGGCGGAGCTGGTGGCGAATTTCGCGCCCGGCGCGCGGACGATGTGGTGCCGGAAGTTTGAAAAAGGCGACGCGGCGGAGGCGCAGGCGGCGGGCGCGCTGCTCGACTACGCGGCGAAGACGGAAGGATTTTTGGCGGTGGACACGACGGCGACGGCGCTGGCGGGTTCGCTGGGAGCGGCGCTGGCGAAACACCCGGCGCGGGAGCGGCTGGTGCTGACGCAGAGCGGGCCAGAGGCGCACACGCACGCGATCGGCGGCTACCGGGCGCTGATGCGGGAGGCGGCGCGGCTGGGGTTGCGGGCGCCGTTGTGGATTAGGCACACGGGGGCGCAGGTGATTTTGGCCGAGAATTTTTTCACGGCGCGGCTGCTGGAGGCGTCGATGGTGGCGGGGAGTTTGCTGTGCGACGGGCTGGGGGACATGCTGAGCGTGGAGACGGAGCCGGACCGGGACAAGACGGTGGCACTGACGTACAATATTTTGCAGGGGGCGCGGACGCGCTCGACGAAGACAGAGTTCGTGGCGTGCCCGAGCTGCGGGCGGACGCTGTTCGATTTGCAGACGACGACGCAGCGGATCAAGGGGCGGACGGGTCACCTGAAGGGCGTGACGATCGCGGTGATGGGTTGCATCGTGAACGGGCCCGGGGAGATGGCGGACGCGAATTTCGGGTACGTGGGCGGGGCGCCAGCGAAGGTGAATTTGTACGTGGGGAAGGAGTGCGTGAAGTACAACATTCCGGAGGACGAGGCGGTGGACCGGCTGGTGGATTTAATCAGGGAGCACGGGAAATGGGTGGAGCCGGAGCCGGTGCCGGCGGGGGCGTGAAGTTGCTCCGAATTTTCCCAATGGCAGTATTCGACAATCGTATTGCCATAGATAGTTTTTGAATTAACCTGATTACATGGAAAGTGTTGAGCAGATTGAGGCGGCGATTGACCGGCTGCCGCCGGCGGAATTCAGCCGGCTGGCGGACTGGGTGGCGACGCGCCGCCAGGCGGAATGGGTGCAGGAGATGGAGCGGGATGCGAAGGCGGGAAAGCTGGATTTTTTGTTTGAGGAAGCGGCGGAGGAGCAAAAGGGCGGGACGCTGCGCGACTGGCCGTCCGCAAGCCGATGACTTCCCGAGGCACGCGCCGGTTTTGGAAGTTATACCAGGAGTTGCCGGCCAGCATACGACGGCTGGCAGTCAAGAACTACCACCTATGGCGGGAGAATCCCCGGCATGCGTCATTGGATTTTAAGAAACTGGCGGGAGGGACCGGGCGGTTCTCGGTGCGGATTGGCGACCATTATCGGGCTTTGGGCCAGCAAGATGGCGAAGGGGTGGAGTGGGTCTGGATTGGCACCCATGAGGAATATAACAAGTTGGTTCGTTGAAGAAAACCGGTGCCGATGGCGACGCGGAAGCAGTTTACGCTGCGATGACAGGGCCGGCAGCGACGAGTTTTTTGGCGCGGGAGTCAACGCGGAGGTTGAGGCCTTCGAGGGCGCGGCAGCCGAGGAGGAGGAGGTCGCCGGGTTCGGCGAAGACGACTTCGTCGGTGGTTTCGGCGCGGTTGACGCGGAGGATGGCGTAGCCGACGGAGCGGGTGATGATCGGGCCGTTGGCCATGCGGATTTGGATGTCCTTCTTGCGGCGTTCGATGCCAAGTTTTTCGAGAAGATGGGCGTCGATCCAGGTGTATTCGGAGCCGGTGTCCACCATGAGTTTGGGGACGGTCAGGGAGCGGCCGTCCTTGTGGTTCTCGACCTTGCAGCCGATGTAGAAGATTCCCATGGGGAGTTTAAGCTAAGGATGAGGGCGCGTGATGGCAATGGAAATGGGGAGGCACGAGTGGTGCTGCAGGCTCATTTTTTGACAGGATTAACAGGATGAACAGGATGGCTCAGGTCACAGGGGGGAGCTGGCAGCTAGTTGAGGGGTGGATTTTAGCTGTGGATTGGGCATTGAAATCGGGGCGGGGAGTGGTTGAATCGGGGGATGAAGCACATTCCGGGGTCCAAGGTGGTGCACGAGTTCAAGGAGTTCATCGCGCGGGGCAACGTGATCGACCTGGCGGTGGGCGTGATCATCGGGGCGGCGTTCGGGAAGATCGTCAACTCGCTGGTGACGGACGTGATCATGCCACCGATCGGGGCGCTGATGAACGGGCACGATTTTTCGTCGTACTATTTTTTGCTGGGTGCGAATGACACGCTGACGCTGACTGGAAAGCCCGGGCTCCTGCTGCCGGACGCGGAGAAGCTGGGCGCGATCGGCTACGGGGCGTTTTTGAACGCGGTGCTGCAGTTTTTCATCGTGGCAGTGTGCATATTTTTAATAGTGAAGTTGGTGAACAACATCAAACGGATGGCGGCGTTTGAGGATCCGCCGCCGGCGCCGCCGACGAAGAGCGAGGTATTGCTGGAGGAGATCCGGGACTTGCTGCGGCAGCAGTTGAAGCGGTAAAAACGGATTTTACCGCAAAGACGCGAAGGACGCGAAGAAGAGCCGGCAGTTAGGCTGGTTCAGCCGGTTTTGCGGGCGGGGTTGGGGGCGGAGGGAGTCGTGGGAGCGGGGCGCTGGCCGCCGCGGCGGTGGGCGAGTTCGCGCATGTCCACGGCGAGGTCGTCTTTCTCGAAGATTTCAGAGCCGAGGAGGTGTTCGAAGATGTCTTCCATGGAGACGATGCCGGCGAGGAGGCCGTATTCGTCCACGACGACGGCGATTTGCTGGTGGTTTTTGAGGAATTGCTGGAGGGTGGTGGCGGCGGTGGCGGTTTCGGGGACGAAGACGGCGGGCTGCATGATTTCGGCGACGGTGATGGTGTCGTGGTCGGCGGCCTTGGCTTTGAGGAGGTCGCGGCGGCGGGCGAGGCCGACGATGTTGTCGAGGTTGCCTTCGTAAACGGGGAGGCGGGCAAAGGGGAGGTTGGGGAAGTCGTGGAAGATTTCGGCGATGGTGCGGGATTTGTCGAGGGCGGTGACGACAAT
>JBEKZN010000090.1:0-6303 GCA_049509815.1 Opitutales bacterium | reverse complement strand
AAGCTGGCGGCGCGGTCCACGGAGAGGACCGAGGCGACCAACGGAACATCAATGCCGATCCAAATATAATAATAACCGCGGTTCAGGAAACCGGCCGGGAATTCGACCTCGGCGACATACCGGCCGGGAGCGAAGCCGGGGGCCTCGCGGGCGGAGTCGCAATTGGTGGTGCTCAGGACGACGGTGGAGTCGTAGGCATGGAGGCGCAGGCCGACACGAAGGTGCGGCAGCGGTTCGGCGAGGGTGTAAGTAAAGCGGAGATGGAACGGCTCGTGGTTGGGAAGCGTGTTGGAGGGCAGGCGCCGGGCGTTGAGGACTTCGACGGAATTCAGGGTGAAAGGATGGTGGGGCGCTTTGACATCGTGCACGGTGCAGGCATCCGAAGCCTCGCCGTCGGCGAGGTAGGCGGCGATGGCGGACTCCAAATCGCCGCGCTGGGTGACGGCGCCATCGACGAGCAGCATGGCGCTGGTGCAAAGCTTGCGAACAGCGGCCATGTTATGGCTGACGAAGAGGATGGTGCGGCCTTCGCGGGCGACGGTGCTCATTTTGCCGAGACATTTTTTCTGGAAAGCGGCGTCGCCGACGGCGAGGACCTCGTCCACGATGAGGATTTCGGGGTCGAGGTGGGCGGCGACGGCGAAGGCCAGGCGCACGTACATGCCGCTGGAGTAGCGTTTGACGGGGGTGTCGAGGAACTGTTCGACTTCGGCGAAGGCGACGATTTCGTCGAACTTGCGGCGGATTTCGGCCTGGGTCATGCCGAGGATGGCGCCGTTGAGGAAGACGTTGTCGCGGCCGGAGAGTTCAGGGTGGAAGCCGGTGCCGACTTCAAGGAGTGACGAGACGCGCCCGCGCATGACGACGCGGCCGGTGGTGGGCTCGGTGATGCGGGAGAGAATTTTGAGGAGGGTGGACTTGCCGGCGCCGTTGCGGCCGATGACACCGAGGACTTCGCCGGGCTGGACAGAGAAGGAGACGTCGCGCAGGGCCCAGAACTCGCCAGCGTTGGCCTGTGGAGCGCGGCCGCGCAGGCGGTCGAGCCCGCGGTGGAAGGACTCCTTGAGCGTGGTGGCCCCGATGGCGCCGAGCTGGTAGCGCTTGGAGAGGTTGCTGGCTTCGATGATGGGCGGGCTCATGCGACGTCCACGACCATTCATAGGGCGAGTACGTGGAGCGACTTGGCGGGCATTAGCGTCGGCACTTATGCGCAGGATCCTGAGCGATTGCCCCTGGAATCACGCGAATGCTCACCGCGCTACGCTGCGGTGCCGGCGGGGCTGGTCGAGAAGCGCGCGCGGAGGCGCGACCGCAGACGCTGGAAGCGCCCCGCCAGGCGCAAAAAATATTCGCCGACGCGGCGGAAAAATTCCCAACGCAGAAAACGCTGCACAAAGAGCACGGCATCATCAATCGTCTGCACGGATGACGGACAACGCCCCTGCAGCATTTGCCATGGCCAAAAATAACGCACGGGAGGAACCGGATCGCGGGGAGCCTGGGGAGGCGGCTCGGGGGGCAAGGTTAGGCCATTTTGCCGGGCCCACTGCTTCAGCGTTTCCCAGTCAGCCTCGACGCGCGGGCCGGACTTGGCGGAGAGTTCAGCGACGGCGACGCGCAGCATGGCCGCCATGTTCCACGTGATCGAAGCCGGAATCAAGCCGGCGTCCTGGGCGCGCAAGAAGGCATCCCACTTGAAGAGACTGTCGCAAGACGCGCAGGGTGGCACGGCGGGATGCCAGGGAATGCCCCCTTCGGCAAAAAACAGGTTGGCGTAAGGATTGGCCGCGGAGGCCGCGGGCTGCAGGAACAGATCCACGCCCGTGGACTTGGGCGAGGTGCCGGGCAGGACGAAGGGCTGGCGGCAAAACACATACTGTCCGCAGGTGGCGGCCAGGGCGACTCCCGAGTAAACGTCCGGAAATTTTGAGAGGAAAAAAGACCCGGTTTTTTGCAGGCGATGGAGCAACTCCGTGCGGACCACGCCCCAATAAACGCAGGGCAGGTCATGCAGGTCGTGGCCCGGGTTGGAATGCTCGAACTGGGCAAATTTACGCAGTTCTTCCAAGCCATCGCGCCATTCCTCATGCGGGCCCACCGGGAAGAACAACTCGCCAGGTATGACGGTGCCCGGATTGCCGGCGAAAGCGTTTTGCTGCCAGATAAAATAAGCTTCGGAGGTGGTGATGGCGGCGGGGGACTGGTACTTTTCGATCAGTTGCTGGATGCGGGTGGTGGCCTGGGGCAGCAGGCCATCGTCATCGCCGAGATAGAGCACGTAGTCGGTGTCAATGTGGCGCAGAACAAAGTCGTAGTGATGGGACATGCTCAAGCGCTCTCCGGTGTTGATGTAGCGCACCCTGGGATCGCGCACGCCGCGCACCAACGCGGCGGTGCCATCGCGGCTGGCATTGTCACTCACCAGGATGGTGAGGCGGGGCGAAGGCTGGCGCAGGACCGTGCGCAGGGCGAAGGCGAGCAGGTCGGCCCGCTCGCGCGTCGGGATGGCCACCGTCAGGGTCGGACTTTTCATCATATAATCATTTGCTATTACTAAACATCCATAATCATTTTTGTCTGCCAGGCAAGCCTGGGACGAACGGCCCCAATCCACTCGCCGACGTACTCTTTGCGCATTGCACCGGTCTCCCGGACGTTGAAGCTCAGAATCTCCTCGGTGATGAACTCCAGGTGGGAGACGTTGCTCAGGAATACGACCCGGACGAAATAAACCCCTTCGTTGAGCAAGTTCCCGGGCAGCGTGCAGTAACTGCGGAAGCGTCCGACGGGATGGGGGCGGTTGAACCAATCGTCGCGGCCGGCGTTGGCGGAATGGAAGTTGGCCGTGGCCAGCACCACGACGCCCATGCGATCAATGATGTGAATGCTTACCGCCAGCGGGAGGTCCTTGGCCAGATTCCAATAGTCGAATTCGACGCGGCAGCCCTCATCGATGGGCACGTCGGCGGTGACCTTGCCCTGGCTGACGATGCGGACGGCCTGCAGGCGCACATTGGCATTGCCGGGCGCGTGGGCGGCATCGGGCCACGAGAGCTCGCCCTCCGCGCAACTGCTGGCGTGGATATATTTTTCAATCATGCGGGCCGGCGAACCCGAGTCCAGCAGCCGTCCACCGTCGAGGTAGATAACCCGTCCGCACAAGGTGCTGACGGCGGCCATGTTATGGCTGACAAAGAGGATGGTACGGCCCTCGCGGGCGACGGTGCTCATTTTGCTAATGCATTTCTTTTGGAAGGCGGCGTCGCCGACGGCGAGGACTTCGTCCACGATGAGGATTTCGGGGTCGAGGTGGGCGGCGACGGCGAAGGCCAGGCGCACGTACATGCCGCTGGAGTAGCGCTTGACGGGGGTGTCGAGGAATTGTTCAACTCCGGCGAAGGCGACGATCTCGTCGAACTTGCGGCGGATTTCGGCCTGGGTCATGCCGAGGATGGCGCCGTTGAGGAAGACGTTGTCGCGGCCGGAGAGTTCGGGGTGGAAGCCGGTGCCAACTTCAAGGAGCGATGACACCCGTCCGCGCATGAGAACGCGGCCGGTGGTGGGCTCGGTGATGCGGGAGAGGATTTTCAGGAGGGTGGACTTGCCGGCGCCGTTGCGGCCGATGACACCGAGCACTTCGCCGGGCTGGACAGAGAAGGAGACGTCGCGCAGGGCCCAGAATTCGCCAGCAGTCGCTTCCGGCGGGCGGCCGCGTAGGCGGTCGAGCCCGCGGTGGAAGGATTCCTTGAGCGTGGTGGCCCCGATGGCACCGAGTTGGTAGCGCTTGGAGAGGTTGCTGGCTTCGATGATGGGTGGGCTCATGCGACGTCCACAAAGGTCTTTTCAACGCGGCGAAAGAGGAAAATTCCAGCGAGGAAAAATGCGGCGGTGATGACGAGGGAGGAGATGGTCAACGGCCAGCCGGGCGCGGGGGTGTTCAGCAACGCATGGCGAAAGAAGCTCACCGGGAAGGACATGGGATTGAGCGCGGAGACCCAGAGCCAGCGTTCGGGCACTTTGCTGAGGGGATAAATCACGGGGGTGGCGTAAAGCCACAGTTGAATGAGGAAGCCGGAGAGCACCTGCAAATCGCGAAATTTGGTGGTGAGCGCCGAAAAGCACAGGCCGACGCCGAGGCTGATGGCGGCGACTTGCAGGACAACCAGGGGCAGCAGCACCGCGTCCGGGTTCAACCCGAAGCCTTGCCCATGGCCGAACAGTTTGAAGGCGATGAAAAAGCCGGCGAAGCTGGCCAGTTGGATCGCAAAGGTGAAGAGATTGGAGCAAACGTTGGACAGCGGAATGATCAGCCGCGGAAAATAGACTTTGCCAAAGAGGCCGGCATTGGCCGTGAGGGTGTCGGAGGAGGTTTGGAAGGTTTGGGCAAAATAGCTCCAGGAGAGCAATCCGCACAAGTAGAACAAAGTCGGGGGCACGCCGTCGGTGGGGATTTTTGCAAACGTGCCAAACACGACCGAGAAAACCAGCGTCATCAGGAGCGGCTGCAGGACGTACCAGATGGGCCCGAGGATGGTTTGCTTGTAGCGGGCGGTGAAATCGCGCCAGACGATCAGGCGCAAGAGGTCGCGGTAGGCCCAGAGTTCGCTCCAATTGATGAAGCGCCAGCCGCCGGTGGGCTCGATGATGGTGATGGAATCGGACTTGCTCATGGGGTGGGACGGTTGGTGGAAGCTGCCGCCCTTGGCCGTTGACCGGATCAAGCCAGCCAAGCCTTGCGGTAGTGGAGGGACCCTGGGTGGGTCATCGGTACGGATGGCCCGCGGCACCCGGCGAAAACCGGCGCTGCGGGAAAGGAGCGAAAGGGTGGGCGGAGGTCACGAAAGCGCGATGTTGAGCGGGTGAGCGTGGCGGGGTTCGAGCGATTCGATCGGGAGCTCGACGCGGTTTTCGCGACCCAGCAGTTCGAGCAAAATCTGGATGCGCTGGCGGGCAGGCACCAGGCCCACGATCCGGCCGGAAGCGCCCTGGAAAATGCCGGCGATGACGCGGACATCTTCGCCGAGCTGCCAGGGTTGGGGGGGCAATTCGAGCACCTGGGAGACCGAGAGCGTGCGCAGCGCGGCGATGGCGGGGTCGGGCACCGGGGCCAGCTCGCGCCCCTGGCGGACGATGTAGGACACGCCGCGGGCGTAGCGTACCGCGCGGAGGCTGCGCACCGGAGTAAATCGCGCAAAGAGATAACCCGGGAACAGGGCTTCGACGACCGGACGGGTCTTGCCAGCGGCGGCGCGGCGAAAGCGCACGCGCGGGAAAAACGCCTCAATGTCGGGAAGCGTGCCGAGCTGGCCGAACGCCACGTTTTCGCGTTTGGGCTGTGCTTTTACACAGAACCAGCGCGTCTCGGTGGACGAGGCGGAGGGGTCGGGTGAGGGTTCCGTGGGCATGGCGGCCGTTGAATTAGAAGAGGAAGCGCGCGACCAGGGAGAGCAGGCGGCGGGCGTTGGAGTTGACGTTTTTGAGTTTGGCCAGACGCTGGCGCAGCCATTCGCGCTGGGCGGCGGGTTCGGCTTCGATCCAATCCGAGAGGCCCGACAGGCGCTCGTCGGCGGCTTCGAGCTGGGCGGTCACTTCGTCGCGCAAAAAGCCAGAAACGAGCTTGCGAAACTGGTCTTCGGCGGAAAAACGGTCGCGCCGTTCCCCGGGAACATAGATGGTGCGCACGGCCTTGAAGGAGCGCAACTGGCGCAGGCCCTGGCTGGCGGTGCCGAGGCTGATGCGCAGCCGGTCCATGATTTCCTCCATGGTCAGCGGCCGGGGAGACATGTAGAGCAGCCCGTAAATGGCGCCGACGGACTTGGGCAGGCCGAGCATCTGGCCGGCACGCATGATGAGGCCGACCACCTCGCGTTCGAGGGGTGAAAGTCCGGCGGCTGACGGGGGCGAAATGGCCGGGGCGTCGTCCGCCGCAGAAGGCGGAACTTGGCGAAGGGGCGTGGCGCGCGGGCGGCGCCGGGCCAGCTTGAGGGCGGTATTAATGAGGAGAAGGATAATGACTGCTACAAACTTTTCAATAAAAAATGAAAAAATAATCCCAGGCGGCTTTAGCGGTGTCAATCAGGGGGATGCACAAGGGACGAAGAGCGGGACTTTTCCTAAACAGCAGAGCGAATTGGCCGATAATTTGCTAAGTCAACGACGGGCTTGGACGGACATGGCCGCATGTGGGTTTTCATTCAAAGGTTGCCGGAATCCGCAAAAGAAACTAAGGTTGTGCGGCTCAGGGAGGGCCAGTCTTGAAGGGTTTTCAGGCTATTTAAGCGAAATTTGGCATTCCTAATCCTA
>JBEKZN010000009.1:0-12499 GCA_049509815.1 Opitutales bacterium | reverse complement strand
TAAATTAGAGATGGTTTCAATCGAGAATTTGACGGAATTCGCCCCGTTTTCAGTGAAAATTTTATCACTGGAAGCCAAGCTATAAACAAGTCTTATAGGCCCCATTAATTAGGGTGTTTACCGAGGGGCCAAGCCTCGATTTTACAAATTATTTACAGGGCTTCAGTGGAAGAAATCCGGCAATAAACCGGCCAGAATGAGCTCCTACGTGGGCCGGAGCATATCCTTTGCTATCTCGTATGCATAACCGAATTTCTTCGATGTCCATTCAACCTGATATGAACACTCTCGCCTGGTGCGGCCCGGACACGACGCAGACGAGCCGCCTGCTCCTTTCGCGGTCGGGCCGCCAGCGGTCGGCCAAGAGGGCGAGCGAGGAAGCAGCCACCGCGGCCTGTGTGATGGTGGTGGACATGGCCCACTTTGCGCAGATCCAGCACCACTTGCAATTGCTGGCCGGGGACAAGGCCATGAAGGATTTGGCCGACCAGATACACCGGATCATGTCGGAGGGTTGCGCCAAGGCGGGCCAGGACTACGCCAAAGTGTGCGCCTCGTTCGGCGGCGATGGCGGCATATTCATTTTCAGCAAACCGTCGGAAGCGCATGAAGCGGCCGTCCACATGCTCAAGCTGGCGGAAGACGAAAGCGCCCGCGGCCGCGAGGCCAAGCTGCATGAGGCCATGCGCTGCTTCCGCATCGGCATCGCTTATGGCGAACTCGCCCAGGACGCCCACGGCAAACTGGCCGGTCCGGTCATTTCCAACGCCACCCGCCTGGAAAGCGGCGGGGTCACCGGTGAAATCCGCATCAGCAGCGCCGCCTACAAGGTGCTGCCGCGCAGCATCCAGCGCCTCTACGGCGGCGAGGAGGAAATCCGGGGCAAGAAACACGAGAAGCCGCAATGCGGCCACCGCTGCGTGGTGGTGCCGCGCGCGCCGTGGGACGAGCCCATGAAGCCCCCCGTGCGCAATCCCGATTTCAACACCCACGCGATTTTCGCGCACGAGCTGGTGGAATGCTTTATCATCACGGAAATTGACGACCGCAACCCGCGGATCGCCGAAGTGATGGAAAAGATGGTGGTACCCGCGTGCAAGCGGGCCAATTTTCTGCCGCGTCGCGCGGACCGCATTCCGGGCCCCGACCGCATCGCGGTCATCAAGGAGCAACTGGCGGAGGCCCCGCTCGTGGTGGCCTATCTCGGGCAGCCCAAGCCGCACTGGAATGCCGACGTGATTCTCGAGGTCGGCTTCCGTCTGGCCACCGGCCGGCCGATGGTGATGATCCACGAGCCGCCGCCGCCGTCGCCCGACGGCAGCATTCCCTCCCTGAAGGCCCTGCTGCCGTTTTATCTCCTGCACCGCACCACCGTCGAAGTGGCGCCGCAGCCGCAGCAGTCGCTCGACCGGCTGGTGGCGGAAATCAACCTCGCGCAGCACGACCATCCCGAAGGCAAATGGACTTCGACCCACCCGAAGCTGGAGCTGCAATTCAGCAACCTGCGCACGGACCTGCGGGTCAACGAGGTTTCAGCCGAGGCCAAGGAACTCTTCGGCCTGGATAACCACATGGAAACCCATCGGCTGGCCGGCGTGCTGGAGCAAATCCGGGGGCGGATGGACGAGGTGCAGTTTCAAGCTTTCTGGCGCGAACAGTCCAGCCTGCTGGCGGGCATTCAGGCGGAGGGATCGGGCCTGGTGGCGTCCGAAAGCGGGCGCGCGCTGCCGCTGGCCCGCGTGCCCATCATCTTCAAGAATCCCTCGGCTCTTGAAACCGACCGCAAACCCCTCGGGCACCTGCCCGTGCTCGAGCGGTATTCCATCGAACGCGGCCTCATCAAACTGCGGATGCTGTTCATCCCGGTGTCCGAATCGCTGCACCGCGATCCGGCCGGGCACTGGCTTTGCGAGGTGTGAACGGATATTGCGGATACGAAATTGTGTTTACGAACTGATGGGGATCAGGGGTGGGGGTTAGTGCCGACGGCTCACAGCCGCCCGCTATGCCCCATCCGTTATGAACCAGCCCGCTTCCCGTAAATCCATGCGCGTCCCGACCCCAAGCTGCAACCGGGCATTGAACAACTTGACCGTCATCAGCCGGTTGCTCATCTTCGCGTTCATCATGAACGATGCCCTCAGCCCCAAGGCCCATGCCGCCGATTCCACGCCCGCCTCGCCAACCCAACCCGCAGCCGGCAAGATGGCTTCGCAGGTCTTTTTATGGGAGAGCCTCAAGTTCGTGCCGTCGAAAACGGGCGCGCGGGTGACGGTGTTTGACGAGCCGACGCCGACGCTCGACAGGTTTCACTGCCATATCACGACGCTCAATCCCGGCGAGAACACCGGGCCGCTGCACCGTCATCCGCAGGAGGAATTCATCGTCATCAAGGAAGGCATGCTGGAAATCAACATCGACGGCAAAAAGCAAATCGCCACGCCAGGCTCGATGATCTTTTACGCCGCGAATGAAAACGAGAACATGACCAACGTGGGCAAGACGCCGGCGACGTATTATGTGATCCAGTTTTACACGGCGCTGACGCCGAAGAGCTAACGGGCTGAACGGATAATTAGGAATCGCCGATTCACCGTAGCCGGGGATTCCGTTGGCCTCAGTGCTGGCCGGTGGTTTGCTGTTGCACCAGCCCAAGAAGCTGCTGGCGCTGGCTGTCGGGAATCGGAGCGGACTGGAGGGCGGCGGCTGCGGCCAAGGGATCCTTCTGCGCCCATTGTTGGATGACTGATGTGATGGTACTCGTGCGGGCCTGGTCATTTTGCATGGAGGTGGCCCAGGTGAAGGCCGTAGCGGGGTCGGTCTGGCTTTCGGCGCTGGCCAGTTGGGCGACGGCGTTGTCGCGCGCCGGACCTTCGGGCATTTGGTTGATGTAGGTGGACGACGCCTCGGGGTCCGTCGTGATCATTTCGCTGAGGGCTGCGCTGTTGGCGGCATCGCGTTCCGGGCCGGTCAGGTTGCCGATCCAGTCCATGGCGGAGGGCAGGTCGGAATCGGACCAGGCGGTGGCAATGTCCTGAACGGCGGCAATCCGGGGTGCGTCGGGCAGGTTGAGGGCGGCGTTGGCCGCGGCGGAGGGATCCTGGCGGGCCCAACTGGAAAATATCGCGCTGTAATTTTCCGTGGATTGCTGGTCCGCGGGCAGGCTGGCGATGGCCGAGAGCGCGCTGGACGGATCGCGGTCGGCCAGGTAGCCGAAGAGGGAAGCTCCCAGCCGGGTATGGCTGTCGGGGTCATCGACTTGCTCGAACGTGGAGAGCGCGCCCGCTGGGTCCTGCACGGCCCAGCCGTCGAAGGCGCGGTCGAGGCCGGAGTCGCGTTCCGCGTCCGGGAGATTTTGGGCGGCCACGACGGCGTTCATGGGGTTGTCCTGCGGGTTCCAGTTATCGAGCACGAAGCGGATGGCTTCATGTTGATCGCCGGGATTGGGCAGGGTTTCGGCGGCGGCCAGCGCGGCCTGGGGGTCGTGGCCGCTCCACGTCATGAAGACTTGGTCGGCGTTGTCGTCCTCATCGGGGTTGAGCCTCGTCATGGCGAGGGCGTTGGCGAGTGCGGCTTGCGGGTCGGCGGCGGCCCACTTGGCATAGGCGCATTCGAGAAGTTCATCGCGGCGCGTGGGCCGCGGGCAGGAGGAAACTTGATTGATGAGGTCGGCGAGTTGGGAGACAGGCGTTTGCTCGACGAGGTCGGCGATAGCCAGGAGCCGTTCTCCACCGGTCTTCGTGGCGAGGATGTGGCCGACGGCGCTGTTGGGATTCCAGGCGACGATTTTGGCGCCGAAATTTTTCCCGGGATCAGAGGAGGCGGTCGGCGCCGCGCTGGTGGAGTTGAAGACCAACGGGTGGGCATTGACCGCGCCGGGGTGGGTAGTCGCCGGCGATCTCGGCACCGCCGGGATGTACCACCAATAATGCCCCATGAGCAGACCCGTGGCGAACACGAGGGTGGTGCGCAGGAGAATGCTCCGATACGTATTCATGGCAGGCAGTGCGCACCGAGGATAAATCGCGCGAAATCCGCGGATAGTTTGGTGTCCGGCGCAAGGCGACGCAAGCCCGCAGAAAGGAGGGTGGCGGGTTGGCTTTGGATATCGTTTTGCTGTCCGGCAAAAAGCACCCGACAGTAAACGCAGATTTGATCTGGTTGGGAGCTTGGCATCCGGCCAGCGGGTTGGCAACTGACCCACCACCCCCAAGCAAAGGTCTTGCTTTTTGGCGGCCAAAAGGCTTTTTTGTCCGTTTTGACTCTTTCGCCCATGTCCCATCTCATTGACCGCGTTCTGAGCCACGACTCGTTGGCGTCGGCCTATTTGCTGTTGGCGCAGGCGCCGGCTCCGGCGGGCGCGGCCCCGGGCGCGCAGCCGTCAAGCGGCCTTTCGATGCTCATCATGCCGCTGATGCTGGTCGGCGTCTATTTTCTGTTTGTGGCCCCGCAAATGAAGCGCCAGAAGGAGCACCAAAAGCTGGTTGCCAGCATCGAGACTGGTGACGAGGTCGTCACCACGGGCGGCATTTTCGGCGTGGTGACGCAGGTGAAGCCCGACCGTTTTGTGGTCGAAATTGCCAAGGGCACGCGCATCGAGCTGGAAAAGACCCATGTGCAGGCGCGCGCCACCGTTCCGGACGAGAAAAGCGGTTCCGACAAGGGAGCCCAATCCTAGCGGACGGAACCCGGCGCGCCGAGCTTTTCGGCATTCCGCCATCCTCATTCAGTCTCTGACCCCCGCCCCATTCTTCCATGACGAGCAGAATTTTTTGGAAACTTTTCATTTCGGCCTGCGTGCTGGCCTGGTCGGTGTATTACCTCATTCCGTTGACGGATACGCCGTTTCCGGCCTACCTGATGGCGCATGTGACCGCCGACCAGGACCTGTTCAAGAAAATCCTGGATCAGGCCGAGCAGGACGTGCAGCAGGCGCGGACGATGGACATTCAAATGCAGGCCGACAAGGCGGCGGCCGAAGCGGCGGGCAAAGTCTATGTGCCGCCGGCGGATCAGGCGGCTTTCGTGCAGCGGCATCGCTCGCTGTTCCTGGCGCTCAAGAACATTGGCGAGGACGACAAGCTGGATTTTCTGCGTTTTTTCCCGGACCTTACGGCCGGGGCGAGCGACATCAAGAACCGCACGGCGCGCAACGATGTTATCCTCACCTACCTATTGCATGAAAGCAAAGGCCGGCTGAAGTACGGCCTCGATTTGCAGGGCGGCGTCCGCATGGTCCTGTCGATGGACAAGGCTTCGATGCTGCCGGGAGAGCAAGCCGCGCAGAGCATGTCGAAGGTCTTGGAGATCATGCAGAAGCGGCTCAATAGTGCGGGCGTAAACGAGCCGGAAATCCGCGCCCTGGGCGAAAATCAGGTGGAAATCGAGATGCCGGGGCTTTCCGCGACGGAGAATCCCGAGGCGATTGACGCAATCAAAAAGCCCGCGATTTTGGAGTTTCGCATGGTGGACCGCGACCTCGATCCCGCGACCACGCCGCCCGACAAATACCCCCTCGGCTACGAAGTGCTCAATTGGGAGCATGAGAATCCCGAGACCGGAGAGAAAATTGAAACACCCTTCTTTGTGAACCGACGCCCGGCGGCTCTCGGGAGCATCATCAAGAATGCCTCCGTGCGCGCAGATCCGAACACCGGCCAGCCTTACATTTCGCTGACCATGACCAGCGATGGCGCCAAGGTGTTCGAGGACATCACCCGTTCGATTGAAAACGAGAACAACCAAGCGCCGTATGTGAACATGTCCGAGGACAATCCGGCGCGCTACGGCAAGATGGCCATCGTACTCGACGGTGAGTTGTATTCGGCGCCGGAGGTCAAAACCGCCATTCCCGGCGGGCAGGCCCAGATTACGGGGCAATTTTCCGTGCGCGAGGCGACCGAGCTGGCCAATGCCTTGAACAACCCGCTCGAGCACGAGCTGAAGGTGGACGAAGCGGATGAAGTCGGGCCGAGCCTCGCCGCCGACGCCCGCGACAGCTCGATCAAGGCCGCGCTGCTGGGTTCGGCGCTGGTGGTGGCGTTCATGCTGGCGATGTACGCCTTCGCGGGCTTCCTTTCGATCATCACGCTGGCGATGCACATGATTGTGATCATCGGCATCCAGTCGTCCATCGGCGTGACGCTCACGCTGCCGGGCGTGGCGGCGCTGGTGCTGACGGTGGGCATGGCGGTGGACGCGAACATCCTGATTTACGAGCGCATGCGCGAGGAGCTGGCCGCGGGCAAGAGCCTGATGAACGCGCTCGAGGCGGGCTACAGCCGCGCGCTGGCGTCCATCATTGACTCGAACTGCACGACGTTGATCACCGCGGGCATCCTGATCTGGCTGGGGTCCGGGCCGATCAAGGGCTTCGGCGTCATCCTGGCCATCGGTCTGTTGTCAAACTTGCTCTGCGTGCTGGTGTTCAACCAGGCGCTGCTTGAGCTGGCAATTGGCAACGGCTGGGTAAAAAAGCTGCGCTTCCTGCGGCTGATTCCGGTCACCAGCATTCCGTTTTTCAGCTACCGCAAAGTGGCTTCCGTTATTTCCCTGGCGGTCATTCTTGTCGGCCTGTATTCCATCTACACGCGCGGCGATGCGGCACTGGGCATCGACTTCCGCGGGGGCGACGAAGTGACCGCGAAATTCGCGCAGCCGATTGCGATCGGCGACATCGAGAAGACGGCCCGCGATTCCGGCATCGGCGAGGTCGTGGCCAATTACCAGACCGAGCTGGGCACCGGCCAGCAGGAGCTGAAATTCCAGACCGAAGCCGGCCGCGGCTCCGATCTTTTCACGGATTTGCAGAAGACCTACCCGCAGTCGAAGCTCGAGGCGCTGGGGGTCGAGAACATCGGCCCGGCGGTGAGCGACAGCCTGAAATGGAACGCGCTGCTGTCGCTCGTCCTGGCCCTGCTGGGTGTGATGGTTTATGTTGCCTTCCGTTTTGAGGTGGGCTACGCGGTCGGCGCGATTGTCGCGACGCTGCACGACGTGCTCGTGACGGTGGGTGTGTTTGTGCTGCTGGGCGGGCAATTTTCCGCGCCGATGGTCGCGGCGGTGCTGATGATCATCGGCTACTCACTCAACGACAAGGTGATCGTGTTCGACCGCGTGCGCGAGGAGCTCAAGCTCAACCCGCACCTGCGGCTGGTGCAGGTGCTGGACCTGGCCGTGAACCGCACGCTTTCCCGCACAACGCTGACGAGCCTGACCACGTTCCTGGCGTCCACCTCGCTCTTCGTTTTTGGCGCGGGCGTCGTGAGCGACTTTGCGCTGGTGTTCATGATCGGCATCGTCACGGGAACGGCTTCGTCCATCTTTATCGCCAACCCGGTGTTTTGCTGGTGGCACAAGGGCGACCGCCGGCACGTCGAGGCGCACGAGTTTTTGCCGAAATACGAGTGGGACAAATCCACCCGCGCCTCCCGCTAATTCTCGCGCCGCCGGCTTTTTGCCGGATATCCCCGTGATCCGCTGGAACTACGAACCGCCCCCGGCGACCGCCGCTGCGCTGGCCCAGGCGCTGGGGCTGAGCGAGTTGCTGGCGGGTTTGCTCGCGCGCCGCGGCATCGCGGATGCGGCGGCCGCCGAGGCGTTTTTGCGCCCGCGCCTGGCCGACCTCGGCGATCCGTTTCAACTGGACGGCGTGGAAGCGGCGGCGCGCCTGCTGGACGAGGCGCTGGCGGCGAACCGCCGCATCGTGGTGTTTGGCGATTACGACGTGGATGGCGTGACGAGCACGGCGCTGCTGGTGAATTTTCTGCGGACGTTCGGTGCGCAGCCGCGTTTCGCCCTGCCGCGGCGGCTCGAGGAGGGCTACGGGTTGTCGCGCGCGGTGCTGGAACGGGTTTTTTCCGAGGGCGCGCCGGAGCTTTTTATTTGTTTGGACAGCGGCACCAGCGCGGTCGAGGAAGTGGCGTGGCTGCGCGCACGCGCCTGCGCGGTGATCATCGTGGATCACCATCGCTCGAAGTCCGCGCTGCCGCAGGATTGCGTGATGATCAATCCGCACATCGGCGGTGCGCCGGCGGCGCCATGGAGCCAGTTGTGCACGGTCGGCCTCGTTTTCAAGCTACTGCATGGGTTTTTGAAACTGCGCCGGGCGGCGGGCGACGCGCGGGCCTTTGAGGTCAAGCTGGCGGAGGCGCTCGATCTGGTGGCGCTGGGCACGGTCGCCGACCTGGTGCCGCTGGAAGGCGAGAACCGCATTCTCGCGCGCCATGGGTTGCGCGTGCTGGAAAAATGCGAGCGCCACGGGTTGCGCGCGCTGTTTGCGGTGAGCGGGCTGGAGCCGGGGCAGTCGCTGGCCACGTCGGATGTTTCGTACCGCCTCGGCCCACGCATCAACGCCTCGGGGCGGCTCGCCGACGCCGCGCTGCCGGTGGAGTTGCTGCTGGGAACCGATCCGCAGGCGTGCGCCAAGGCGGCCGCGACGCTCGAAAGCCTGAACCGCGAACGACAGGGCATCGAGCGCCAGGTGCAGGCGGAAGCCGAGCGCATGGTGGAGGCGACGCAGCGCGACGCCGCGGCGTTGGTGGTGTTCGGCGAGCAGTGGCATCCGGGCGTGGTGGGCATCGTCGCGGGCAAACTGAGCCGCCAATACGGGCGCCCGTGCATCGTGCTGGGGCGCGAAGGCGCACAGGCGAAAGGCTCGGGCCGCAGCGTGCCGGGCATCAATTTGGTGGAGGTTTTGCAGTCGTGCGCGGCTTTGCTGTCAGTTTGGGGCGGCCACCCCATGGCCGTGGGCGTGACGCTTGAAACCGCGAACATCGCGGCGTTTCATATGGCATTTGCCGCCGCGGTGCAGGCGCGGCGCGAAAATCCCGCCATGATGGAAGCGGCGTGCGCGCTGGAGTTGTCCGCCTGGATCGGACCGGAGGAAATCGGCGAAGAACTGCTGACGGATCTCGATTTGCTGCACCCGTATGGCGAATCGAATGCGGAGCCGGTCTTCGGCGTGCGGCGCGTGCGGCTGGCGCAACCGCCGGAAGTTTTCAAGGAAGTAAACTACCGCTGTCGCGTGCCGACGGGTCGCGGGCGGGGCGTTTCGGCGGTGGCGTGGCGCAAGGCCAGCCGGCTGCCGCCCGCGGGCGCGGAAATTGATCTGGCGGCGAAACTCCAGTGGAACAACTGGAACGGACGCAAATACCCGCAATTGGAAATTCTCGACTGGCGTGCGGCGGAGTGAAGTTATTCGTTGGCCGCGGGGCCGAGGAGCTCCGGCGCTTGCAATGTGCGCGCCTGTTTTTCCACCGGCTCGGCGGTGGGGATTTCCGTTTTGCTATTCGCGCCGAGGGCGGTGAAACGGCGCGCGGTGACGAGTACGCGGCTTTCGAGTGAGGTGAGGCTTTGATTGTAGGCCTCGACGGCCTTGTCGAGCCGGTCGCCGAGTTTGGTGAAGTGCTCGCCCATCGTGGCGAGGCGCTCGTGCAGCTCACGGCCGAGGTCGCTGATTTCCGCGGCGTTGACGGCGAGGGCTTCCTGCCGCCAGCCGTAGGAGACCGCTTTTAATAGCGCGATGAGCGTGGTCGGCGTGGCGAGGATGACGCGTTGGCTGACTCCTTCCTCGATGAGCGCAGGATCCTGTTCAAGAGCGGCGCTGAAGAAAGTTTCGCCGGGCAGGAACAGCACGACGAATTCCGGCGCGTTGGGAAACTGCTCCCAATAGGACTTTTGGCCGAGGGTGCGGAGGTGCTCGCGAATCTGCCGGGCGTGGGCGCGGAGTTTTTCGGTGCGTGTGGCTTCGTCGGGAGCTTCGAGGGCCTCGAGGTAGGCGGCGAGGGGCGCCTTGGCGTCCACGACCACATTTTTTCCGCCGGGGAGTTTGACGACGAGGTCCGGGCGCAAGCGGCCATCCGTAGTTGTGGCGGTGGGCTGCTGCTGAAAATCGCAATGCTCCAGCATGCCGGCCAGCTCGACGACGCGCTTGAGCTGGATTTCACCCCAGCGGCCGCGAACTTGTGGGGCGCGCAAGGCTTTGACGAGGTTGCCGGTTTCGAGCCGGAGTTTTTCCTGCGTGTCGGCGAGGCCGGAAACCTGAGTACGAAGGGCCTGGTAGGCGCCCTCGCGCAGGGTCTCGAGATCACGCAGTTTCGAATCGAACTTGCCGAGGGTGTCGGACACCGGCTTCACGAGGGCGTCGATCGCCTGCTGACGCTTGTCGAGGTCGCCGCGGGCGGTTTCCTGGTGTTTTTCGAGGGTGGATTTAGCCAGTTCCAAAAACTGCTGGTTGTTGGTGCGCAGGGCCTCGGCGGAAAGCGAGGAGAAGGCTTCGCGGAGTTTTTTCTCGGCGTCGGCGAGCAGTGCGAGTTTTTCGGTGGTGGACTCGCGCTCTTTTTTCAACTCGGCCTCGAGGCCGGCGGCGTGAGCGACGGTGGCCTGGGTCACCGCGCGCTCGCGCTCGAGCTCGGCGATGCGCTGGTCGCGATTGTCCACGCGCTCGCGGAGGGCGGCGAGGTCGCCGGTATTGCGGCTGCGCAGCCAGAGTAAGGCACCGATGGCGCCGAGCACGATGCCGAGAAGGAGAAAAGCCGCCGCTTCCATGGGCGCAGGCTAGGCCTGCTCCGCCGGGAAGAAAAGCTTGGACTTGCACCCTTAAAGCACGCGGCAGTCCAAACCCGGGAAGTTGTTGAACCCGCGGTCGAATGTGACCAATGGCATGCCGGCCCGCAGCGCAAAGGCCGCCAGGTAAGCGTCGTTCCAAGCCGATCCGGAAGTTCTCTCCGACTTCGTCACAAACGCCCGCCATTGGTGCTCAAGGCCGGAAGGCTCTTCCTCAAAGGAGGCTTCGAGGCTTTGGAAAATCTTTTCATATAACGACCACGCTTGCGCCGGGGTGCAGGTGTTCCGGCCCATCGCATGGGAGTTGGTCAAAAGCCTGAGGAAACCGGCTTGCGTGAACCGACAGAAAACGGGTGCCGGCAAATCGGGCAACGCCGCGTGGGCGGCCCGATAATGACGATGGTTGTCGGCGGCGAGGGCCAGCCAGACATTAACGTCGAAGAGAGCGCTGATAGCGTTCGAGGTCATCAAGATCGTCGAGGAAGCTCAGACTGCGCACGTCTTTGCCCTGAAGCAGGGGCCCCAGCGGGCCCTTAAAAATCGGGAAGATCGACTTCTTCTTGCGCGGCTTGGTGGGCGGGTCTTCGTTGAGGACAGAGGAAAGCCCCTTGGCGACGAGATCTTTGACTTTCACGCCGTCGCGGGCCGCGCGCATTTTGACCTGGCGGTAGAGGGCGTCGGGGATTTCCAGCGTGGTTTTCACGGAAACCCAGAAAGCCAGAAAGCTGGGAAGATGGCAAGAACGAAGCTAAAATGGGAAAATCGGCGGGCTCCGCTGCCTATTCCCCATCGATGCGGCGGGCAAGTTCGGCGACGAGTTCGTCCTCGGAGAGGCGAACTTGCTTGGTGGTGTCGCGATCGCGGAGGGTGACGGTGCCGTCCTTCTCGATGGTGTCAAAGTCCACGGTGACGCAGAAGGGCGTGCCGATTTCGTCCATGCGGCGGTAGCGGCGGCCGATCGCGCCGGAGACGTCCCAGAAGACGTTCCAGCGTTTCTTGAGGCGGCGGTAGAGGGTTTCGGCGCGGGCGAGGAGCTCGGGTTTGTTTTTGACCAGCGGGAAGACGCCGACCTTGACGGGTGCGAGGCGCGGATGCAGGCGCAGGACAGTGCGCTTTTCGCCTTCGACTTCGTCCTCGTAGTACGCGCTGCAGAGGACGGCGAGGAAGATGCGGTCCACGCCGACGGCGGGCTCGATGACGTGCGGGACGACTTTTTGCTTCGCGGTTTCGTCGAAGAAATCGAGCGGCTTGCCGGAGAACTTGATGTGCTGCTGGAGGTCGTAGTCGCCGCGGGCGGCGATGCCCCAGAGTTCCTGCACGCCGAAGGGGTAGTGGAACATGATGTCCACGGTGCCGCGCGAGTAGAACGCGAGCTTTTCCTTGGGGTGGGCGTACTCGGAAAGATGCGATTCGGGCAGGCCGATGGAGATGAGCCAGCGCTTGCACCATTCGATCCAGTCGCGGTGCTCCTTCTGCCAGTCGGCGGCGGGGTGGATGAAGTATTCCATCTCCATCTGTTCGAATTCACGGGAGCGGAAGATGAAGTTGCGCGGGGTGATTTCGTTGCGGAAGGAGCGGCCGATTTGCGCGATGCCGAAGGGAAGTTTGACGCGCGTGGTGTCCACGACGTTCTTGAAATTGAAGAACATGCCCTGGGCGGTCTCGGGGCGCAGGTAGGCGACGGCGCTGTCGTCACGCACGGCACCGACGTAGGTCTGGAACATCAGGTTGAAGTCGCGCGGCGGGGTGAGCGAGCCGGGCTTGCCGGTGGCGGGCGAGGGAATGAGGTCGTACTCGTCGGGCCGCGCGGCGGTGTAATCGCGCAGGACAACGGGTTCGAGCGGGCCTTGCCTGGCGAGCTTGCGCTTGAGGTCGAGGGCAAGCTCATCGGCCTTGGCCTGCATGTTTTCGCTTTCGAGCAGGGAGAGGTAGC
>JBEKZN010000089.1:0-6334 GCA_049509815.1 Opitutales bacterium | reverse complement strand
CAACCCCAATTATTGACTGCGTAACCGCGGCTTCCAGCGGGATTAGCCGACGGCTTGGAGCTTGTCGAGGGATACGATTTGGTTGAGGGCTTCGCGAAGGGAGGCGAGCTGAGCGGCGGGATTGGGGTCGTTGGGGTTGAGGCTTTCGATGTAGAAAGTGTCGAGGGCGACGCCGCGCTCGGTCGAGATGCGGGCGAAGGTGATGTCGAAGCCGTGGTCGGAGATGGCCTTGGCGAGCTGGTAGAGGAGGCCGATCTGGTCGTTGGCCTGGACTTCGATGATGGTGCGGCGGAGGGTGAGCTCGTGGTAAACTTCGATGCTCGGCGGGATGGGGGCGCGGAGGCGGTCGTGCTCGCGCAGGTAGGGCAGGCGGGCATGCTTGCGGGCCTGCTCAAGGATTTCGGGAAGGAAGTCTTTGTGATGGAGGAGGGCGTCCTGGACGGCGCGGGCAAAGATTTCGCGGGATTGCTTGTTTTGAACGGGACCGCCGCCGGGGTCGCAAACGTAAAAGGTGTCGATGGCGATGTGGTCGGTGCGGGAGATGGCTTTGGTACTGAGGATGTTGACGCCGGCAACGGTGAAGGCGCCAGCGAGTTTGTAGAAGAGGCCGGCTCGGTCCCAGGTGACTACGTTGACGATGGTTAGGGACTGGTCGGGGTCGTCCTGCCAATCGATGACGGGGACAAGCGAGCCGAGGGAGTCGGCCTGGGAAATGTTGCTGAGCAACTGGTTGACCATGCGCAGGTGGAGGTAAACCTCCTGCGGGCTGCAGTGGATAAAATACCGTTCGGGCAGCAGGTTGAAGTGGGCCTCAATTTCCTCGGGGGCAATGCCTTCGTGGTTGATAGCAAGTATGTCTTTGAGCATCATCTGCTTACGTTCGCGGTATTTCTGCCGGGTAGCTTCCTGACCTTCGAGGACGTCGAGGGTGTTGGCGAAGAGCCGGGCATGAAGGATGTTTTTATAGCTGTTCCAGAGTGAGATGGCGGTGCCACGGGCGTCGCAGTAGGTGTGCACATAAAGGAAGCGGAGATTTTCGGGATCTCCGACCAACTGGGCAAACTTGGCCGCGGTGTCCGGGTCGTCCACGTCGAACCTCTGCCAGAATCGTGCCATTTCGAGATGTTGCCTAATTATGAACAAAATTGTTTCGCGATTTTTGAGGTCAATGCCCCAGCGCATGAGGACGGGTTCGGCGAGTTCGGCACCGATTCTGGGGTGGTCTTTGATGCCGAGGCTTTTACCGATGTCGTGCAGTAGCAGGATAACGTAGAGGAGCCAAGGGTCGGAAGTTTCGCGGATTTCCTCGTTATAGCGGGCGGCGAACTCGCCTTCGCCGCCAAAAACCATGTCCAACTCCTTGATGGTGTTGAGGGTATGGATATCGGCGGTATAGCGGTGGTAGTATTCGTGCTGGACGAGGCAGGTGAGACCGTTGAATTCAGGGACGAATTTGCCGAGGACGCCGAGTTCGTGCATCTCGGCGAGGATGGGGTAAACCTGGCCGACCTCCTGAAGGATCGCAAGGAAGCTGCGGACAGCACGGGGATCGCGCTGCAATTCGGGGGTGATCAGATGCAGGCTGTCGCTGATTAGAAGCGTGAGCTCAAAATCCAGCGTGGCGTGGAGTTGTTGGGCGAGGCGGAAGACACGCAGGAGGCGGGTGGGGTCTTCCTCGAAGAGCTTGGGGTTTTCCTGGGCGAGGGTGGTGCCGGTGAGAACGAAGCCTTCGATGTGTTTTTGGCGGAGGTTGCGGCGGGCGGTGATGAGGGCCTTGAAGGAGATGGGGGAGCCGGCTTCGTCCTCGCCGGCGATGGCGAGGCGGCGTTCGAGGACGCAGGAGTAGCGGTAGATGGTTTGGGCGTGGCGGTAGTAGTCGCGCATGAAGGCTTCGATGCGGCGGAAAATGTCGGGCTGCTGGTAGCCGAGGTCCCAGGCGACCTGGGGCTGCTTTTCGATGTCGAGGAGGTCGTTGGCGCGGCCGTTGGAGAAGTGGAGTTCGTTGCGGACGCGCAGGAGGAAGTCGTAGGCGGCCAGGAGGGCTTCGCTTTCGGCGGGGCGGAGATACTGGCGATCAACCAGGCCCTGAAGGTTTTCGACATCGAGGCGGATGCGGGCCATCCAGAGGATGTTGTGGTAGTCGCGCAGGCCGCCGACGCCGTTTTTGACCTCGGGTTCCTGGAGGAAGACGGTGTTGCCGTACTTGGCGCGGCGTTCGGCGAGGTCGCGGAGGCGGGCCTGGATGTATTCGCGGGGGGATTCGCTGCGGCAGTAATTGCGGTAGGCCTGCTCGAAGATTTGGAAGAGATTGTCGGAACCGGTGACGAGGCGGGACTCGAGGAGCGAGTTCTTTGTCTGCATGTTGGCCTTGGCCTCCTCGATGGTTTCGTTGATCGCGCGGGTGGAGTGGCCGACCTTGAGGCCGATATCCCAGAGGGGGTAGAGGATTTCGTCGGTGAGGATGGATTGGGCAGGGGCGAGGATGGCGGGCTTAACGTGACGGGGATAGAGGAACATGATGTCCACGTCGCTGAAGGGGCAGAGTTCGGCGCGGCCATAGCCGCCGAGGGCGACGACACAGGTCTGGACGGGGAGGGGGCCGTGCTCGGCTTCGTAGCGGCGGGTGGCGAAGAGGAAGAGGTTCTCGATAACGACGTCCATCATGAGGGAGCGTTCGCGGACGAGCTCGAGGCCGGAGGCACCGGCGCGGTGGGCCTTGAAAAAACGCTCATCGCTGCGCTGGATGAATTCCTTGAAGAGCGGGACGCGCTCGTTTTTGGAAAGGGGTTCCGAGGGGCGCAGCAAGGCTTCGGCCTCCTGGCGCAGGCTGGCGAGGGTTTCGGGGGCGGGTGCAGCGGGCATGGAACGGGCCGACGTGGCGCCCGGCCGTTGGGCAGAGCGGGCGTGAAGGCCGTTACGGTATCAGCGGAGGCGGGCGCGGTGGCAATCCCGAAGCGCGGCTTCGGCAAAGAATTGCGCGCGGTTATTGGACGGCCAGCTTGACGGTGGAGCTTTTGGCGGAGCCGGCGGTGTTGGTGACGGTGACTTGGTAGGAACCCGCGTTGGCGGAGGTGACGCTGGTGAGGGTGAGTTGAGGCGATTGGGCGCCGGTGGCGTTGCCGGCGGTGACGTTGCCACTGTTGAAGGTCCACTGATACATCAGCGGGGTATTGCTGCCGGAGGCGGTGACGGAGAAGATCACGGTGGCGCCGGCGGCGACTTTTTGGGCGACGGGTGGTTTCGTGATTTTGGGCGCGGTGACTTTGACGGTGAGCTTGGCGATGGTGCTGGTGACGGAGCCGTAATTGCCGGAGACGCTGACGGTGTAGCTGCCGGCGTCAATGGAGGTGGCGCGGAGGAAGGTGAGGGTGGAATTGGTGACGCCGGTGACGTTGCCATCGGTGATGACGGCGTTGTTGAGATGCCAGTGGTAGTTGAGCGGGGGGGTGCCGGTGGCGGCGACAGTGAGGTTGCCGCTGGCGCCGTAGGCGAGGGTGAGGGCCTTGGGCTGGACGGTGATTTTGGGGATGGTGAGCAGGCTGAATGTTGCCACGCTGCTGGTGACATTGCCGTTGGAATTTTTGACGACGACATCGTAGTTGCCGACGTTGGCAGCGGCGGCTTTGGCGATGGTGCAGGTGGCGGTGATGGCGCCGGAGATTTTTTTGGTGTTGAAATACCACTGGTAGGTCAACGGGCCGGTGCCGGTGGCGACGACGGTAAAGTTGGCGCTGTTACCGGCGAGCGCGGCGGTGCTCACCGGCTGGGTGGTGATGGTGGGGGGCGGATGGGCGGAGTTGACGGTGAGGGTGACAGCGTCGCTGGTGGCGTTGCCGGCGCTGTTGGTTGCGAGGAGTTGAAATTTGTCACCCGACTGGGCGAGCGTGACGTTGCCGAGGGTCAGCGTATCGGTCGTCGCGCCGGAAATGTTGCCGCCGTCGCTCAGATTGTCCCAGGTGGTGCCGTCATTCTTCGAGATCTGCCATTGGAGGGTGGGCGTGGGGGTGCCGTTGGCGGCGGCCGTGAAGGTCGTCGAGTTGCCGGCAGTCACCGATTCATTTCCGGGCTGGGTGGTGATGGCGGGAGCGGAGTTGGCGGTGAGCGTGGCGAGAAAGCCGCTGACGGCCGCGCCCATGTATTCGCCGACAATGTTGGTGCCATCAATGCCGTAGGCGGAGGTGACATAGTCATTCGACCCTGCATTCTCAATGGGGACGTAGAGGGTGGTGTAGGTTTGGCTCGCGGTGTTGTAGAGAAAGCCTTGGGAAACGCCGTCGTCGTCATAATAATAGCCGACGATGTTGCCGCCGGAAATGCCGTTGGGGTACGTGTTGGTGGTGCCAAGATAATTGCCGTTGGGGTCGTAGAAGGTGGTGTAGGTTTGGGTCGTGATGTTGTAGAGAAAGCCGTACTTGCTGGAATCGGCAACATCCTCCCCGATTAGAAATTCCTGCTCATAGTAGCCGACGATGTTGTCGCCATCAATGCCGGTGGCGATGGTGGGAGGCCTTGAGTCCGGGAGGTAACTGGTGGCGTTGGGGTCGTTGAGGATGGTGTAGGAGTCGGTTGCGATGTGGTAGATAAAGCCATCGAAGTCGCCGCCGTTATCCTCATACCAGCCGACGATGTTGCCGCCGGAAATGCCGGTGGCGTAGGTGCCACGGAAGATTGTGACGTTTCCATTAATGAAGGTTGAGTTAGCGGCGTCGAGGGTGGTGTAGGTGTTGGTGGCGAGGTTGTAGAGAAAGCTGTGTTCGTTGGAATTCCCATCGAGGTAAGTGCCGACGATGTTGCCGCCATCGATGCCGCAGGCTTCGGTGTACCCGGGCCGGGCGGGGGCGGCCAATGGGTCGTCAAGGGTGGTGTAATTGCCCGTCGTAGTATTGTAGAGGAAGCCGTGGATCATATCCCCATCGTCGGTGTACTGTCCGACGATGTTGCCGCCGGAAATACCATAGGCGTAGGTGTCATACCCGTCGGGGTCGTTGAGGGTCTGGTAGGTGAAATTTTGGGCGCGGGTGACGGTGGCGAAGAAGAACAGCGAGAGAGCGAGCACGAGCGAAACTCGAGACGGAGAAAGCCGGAAGAACGAGGGACTGGAGTTCATTCGCGGCGGGCGAGCCGGGGCTACTGGACGGTGAGCTTTACGGGGGTGCTTTTGACGGAGCCGGCGGTGTTGGAGACGGTGACCTGGTAGGTGCCGGCTTCGTTGCCGGTGATGCCGGTGATGGTGAGTTCCTGGGAGCCGGCGCCGGAGGCGTTGGGGAAGGTGACATTGGCGCTGTTGAAGGTCCACTGGTAGAGCAGGGGGGTGTTGCTGCCGGTGGCGGTGACGGAGAGGTTGACGTCGGAGCCGACGGTGGGCGCAGGCTTGGGGGCGGCGGGCTGCTGGGTGATTCTGGGTGGGGTGACTTTGACGGTGACTTTGGCGATGTTGCTGGTGACGGAGCCGTAATTGCCGGAGACGCTGACGGTGTAGCTGCCGGCATCGACGGAGGTGGCGTAGAGGAAGGTGAGGGTGGAATTGGTGACGCCGGTGACGTTGCCATCGGTGATGACGGCGTTGTTGAGATGCCAGTGGTAATTGAGTGGGGCGGTGCCGGTGGCGACGACGGTGAGGTTGCCTCTGGCGCCGTAGGAGAGGGTGAGAGCCCTGGGCTGGGTGGTGATTTTAGGCGCGGTGTTGACGACGAGGACGGCGGCGGTGCTGTTAATGCTGCCAAGGGAATTGCTGACGCTGACGGTGTAGCTGCCGGCGTTGGCCGCAGCGGTTTTGGCGATGGCGTAGGTGGATTTGGTGGCACCGGGAATGGTTTTGCCGTTGAAGAACCACTGATACTTGAGGGTGCCGTTGCCGGAGGCGACGACAGTGAAGTTGGCGGAAGCGGGGACGGTGACGGTGGCGTTGACGGGCTGGGTGGTGATGACGGGAGCGGGATTGACGGCAGCCGCCGTGGCGAGAAAGCCGCTGGGGGTCACGCCCGAGTATTGGCCGACGATGTTGCCGCCATCAATGCCGTTGGCGTAGGTGGCATAGTTGCCCCCGCCCAAATTCTCGTTGGGGACGTCGAAGGTGGTGTAGGTTTTGGTCGCGAGATTGTACAGGAAGCCCTGGTGATCGCCAGTGCCATCAAAGTAATAGCCGACGATGTTGCCGCCAGAAATGCCGGTGGGGTAGGTATTCGGGCTGCCATTATAATTACCATTGAGGTCGTCGAGCGTGGTGTAAGTCTTGGTAGAGATTTTGTAGAGAAAGCCGTAGGTGCTGGAGACATGAACATAATTGCCGACGATGTTGCCGCCATCAATGCCAACGGCAACGGTGGGAGCCGTG
>JBEKZN010000088.1:0-6354 GCA_049509815.1 Opitutales bacterium | reverse complement strand
CGTCGTAGATGTCGGCATCCTCCTTCCAGCCGGTTTTTTCGTCCGAGCCGCATTCCGGGCAGGATTTCGCGCCCGCGGGAACTTTCGCGCCGCAGTTGGGGCAGTCGAAGGGAGGTTTGCCTTTCACGAAGGCAGCTTGCGGCGGTGCGAGGGTTTAACCAAGCGAAAAGGCCGTTTCCCGGCGCTCTTCCATCGCCGCTTGATTTCTTCCGTTAGTGGAGCGAGTGTGCGGACGAGGCGATGAAGATCGGCGGCAAGGAAATTAGGGGGTTGTTGATTGACCTGGACGGCGTGCTTTACGTCAGCGGCGCGCCCGTTCCCGGCGCAGTGGAGGCGATTCGCCGCCTGCCGGCGGGACTGCCGCGCTGTTACCTGACCAACACCACGACGCAATCGGCGGCGTCGCTGAGGAAAAAATTGGCGGAAATGGGATTCGCGGTCGAGGCGAAGGAAATTTTCAGCGCGCCGGAAGCGGCGAAGGCCTATCTCGAAGGCAAAGGCCGGCCGCCGTGCAAGCTGGTGGTGAATGACGAAGTGCGCGGCGATTTCCGCGATTTTGCCCAATCGGACGCCGGGGCGCGGGTGGTCGTGCTCGGCGACATCGGCCACGCGTGGACCTACGATTTGCTCAACGACGTCTTCCGGCTGGTGATGGGCGGCGCGGAGCTGGTGGCGCTGCATAAAAACAAATTCTGGCAGACGGAGGCCGGCCTGCAGATGGACATCGGCGCGTTTGTGGCCGGGCTCGAGTATGTGACGGGCAAGACCGCGACGGTCATGGGCAAGCCGTCGCCGGTCTTTTTCGCGGCCGCGCTGGCGCGGCTCGGTTTGCCGGCCGGGGAAGTCGCGATCATCGGCGACGACATTGACACCGACATCGGCGCGGCGCAGGCCCTGGGCATCTTGGGGATTTTGGTGAAGACCGGAAAATACCGGGAAGCCTACGCGAGCGCCTCAAAAATAAAACCGAATTTGGTTTTGGATTCGATCGCGGATTGGGACGGACGGGGGTGAAAGCAATGCGGGACGTTTGCTTCGTTTAAAACGAAGTTTGAACTAACTTTGGGCAGACGCACCCAATTTATTTTTCGTCATCGATCCATTTCATTTCATCCGCGTTTCTAAAACGCCCGCCGCATTCACATTGCGAAATGCCATCCTTGGGCTTGAGTTTATCGCATTGAGGACAAACGCTGTTTTGTTTCCTGAGTCCCTTCCCCCAAAAAGAATAAACGACAATTCCAACAATGACTCCGATGAAGACAGATCCCGACACGCGGGGCCCCACTTGATCGAGCGGAATATAGGTTGTGACATATCGATGATGTTCCACGAAGAGGTGAACCACCGCAAAAACAAGCCCAGCGAAAACAGCAACGGCGAAACGAGCGGATTGCCGCTTGCGCTTGGCGCGGGCAAGGTCCTCCGGAGTACGCTCGACCCACATGATTGAATTCATGCGAAATTTTGTCATTTTGGAAAGATGAAAGGGACAGCAATCGAAAGCATCTGGCACAAACCGGCGCGGGTGGTAGCGCCGGCGCTGCTGGGGCGAATGCTGTGTCGGAGACTGGAGGACGGGACCGTGCTGCGGCTAGTGATCACGGAGGCGGAAGCGTATTGCGGGCCGCATGACGGGGCTTCGCACGCGGCGCGCGGGGCGACGGCGCGCAACCGGGTGATGTTCGGCCCGCCGGGAGTCTGGTATGTCTATTTGTGTTACGGAGTGCACTGGATGCTGAACCTGGTGACGGGCGCGGAGGGTTATCCGGCGGCGGTTTTGCTGCGCGGGGCGGTGGATTTGTCCGTGCCGGACTCGACGGTGCGCGCACAAGGGCCGGGGCGGCTGACGCGGGCCCTGGCGGTGGGACGGGCTTTTAACGGACTGAAGTGCGCGCCGTCGTCGGGCTTGTGGATTGAAGGATGCGCCGGGGTGCCGCCGGGCTGGCGGCGGCGGCGCGGCCCGCGGATCGGGGTGGATTATGCCGGGCCGCGCTGGATCGCGATGCCGTACCGCTGGTGGCTGGAGCGGAAACGCACGGCACGGGGTTGACGCACGCCGAAAAAGAGGTTTAGTTGGCCGTTCTTCATAACCCAGCCCATTTCAACCCAACTTATTCCCATGGCCTACACCCTTCCGGCACTGCCCTACGCCTACGACGCCCTCGAGCCGCACATTGATGCGCGCACGATGGAGATTCACTACACCAAGCATCACAATGCCTACGTCACGAACGTGAACAAAGCACTGGCCGACGCCGGAGTCGCGGCGCCCGAGTGCATTTACGAGTTGATCGGCGATCTATCCAAGGTGCCCGAGGCGATCCGCGGGGCGGTGCGCAACAACGGCGGCGGCCATGCCAACCACTCGTTGTTCTGGAAGACGCTCGGGCAGAAGGGCGGCGGCGAGCCCTCGGGCGCGCTGGCGGAGGCGATCGCGAAGGCTTTTGGCAGTTTTGCCGCGTTCAAGGAGGCTTTCAACAAGGCCGCCGCCACGCGTTTCGGCAGCGGCTGGGCCTGGCTGATTGTGAAGCCGGACAAATCGCTGGCGGTGACTTCGACGCCCAACCAGGACAACCCGCTAATGAAGGGCGTGGCCGAAACCTATGGGGATCCACTGCTGGGTCTCGACGTGTGGGAGCACGCCTACTATTTGAAATACCAAAATCGCCGGCCGGAATACATCGCGGCGTTTTGGAGCGTGGTCAACTGGCCCAAGATTGAAGAGTGGTACGCCGAGGCCCTGGAGTAATTCGGGAATATTTGGGCAAAAAGCAGGCCGGACACGAGTCCGGCCTGGGGAAAAATGCGAATGCGTTGAGCCATCACTGACTCACGGGAGGTGGCGGGCCGGGCCCGAGTCCACCGCCGGGAGGCGCGGCCGGGCTGCTGCCGCCGCTGCCGCCGCTGCTGCCACTGGTGCTGCTGCCGCCGGCGGAGGTGGAAGTGGATTCGGCAAAGGCATAGGTGGACATGGCCGCGGCGTAGGCATCTTCCGGCACCGGGCCAATGATGCTGAGAGCGTTGAGGGCCAATTCACTTTGGCCGGGCGCAGTGCTGCTCGGAACCCAGTGGATAATGAGGTAGCGGCAGGGGAGCTTGTCGAACTTTTCGGTGAGACGTTCGTCGCCCGGCTGCACTTGCTTGATGAAAATCGGCTTGTGGGTAGCGAAGAAATCCGGAGGCAGATAGGCGAGGTCCACGCTATTGTCCGCCGCGGCCAGTTGCGAAAGCGCCAGCGCTTCGGCCAGCGAGCCGGACGTGGCGGCGAGGAGGAAAGGAGTGACGGTGCCATCGCGCTGGATGAGGACAGCGGCCTTGGGAGCGGTGGCGGCAGGGGGGCTCGACTTCATGCTGGGTGGAAGCGTGTCGAGCATGTAGAATTCGAGCTGCCCGGGGCCTTGAGGATGGAAGATGAGGCCGAGTTTGTTGACTTCACGAGTGGCGCCGAGGTCAATGACCATGATATTGTCCTCGCCGGGATTTTGGCCGAGCATGGTGGCGGTTTTCGGGTTGCCAGTGAGGAGCTGCTGGGCGTTGGCGACGTTGCCGCCGGAGATGTGGGTTACGCGAGAACCGAAGGCGGCGGGGCCGAAATCGAAGTCCACCGCGCGTTGGTCGGGGGTCGTGATGGCGGGGACGCCGTTGACTCCGGGTTGCACGGGGGCCGTGGCATGGCCGGTAATGGGTTTTTGGGCGAAGATGGCCAGGCCGCCGATGTTGCCGGAACCGACAGGGTTGAAAGCCAACATGATATAGCGGGCGTCCAAGGGCTGCAAAGGTATGTCAACCGAGTGATTTGGGGTGATGGGTGCCCGGGCATTGGTCAGTTTCCAACGGGTGCTATCGGGGCTCAAGGCGGCGCGTTCGACGGAGTAGTAAACATCGACGGTGCCCTTGGCTGTAAATGAATCAAATGCCACGTCATCAATGATTTGCGACATACCCAAGTCGATGATCACGCGGGTGGGGCCCGGGCCGATCGGGGCAGGAGCGGAGGTGTCGGCATCGAGCAGCGAGGAGTAGGGGGATTGGTCGCGCTCGGTGAAGGCCAAGGTTCTGGGCTCGCCATCGGGGTCAATAACCACAATGGCCGCACCATTATAGAACCGGGCCAGGTTTAGCCGGTTGGGATGGTTATACGAGGCGGCGGGGGTGACGAGCAGGGGCACCCCCCCGCTTTTCTGCGACACCGCATACAATGGGGTGGGCGCGGCGGCTGACGTCGAGGTGGGAGCCAGGGGGTTGAAAGGGGCCGACCCGGTCGCATTCCCCGCGCCGGATTGGGCAAAGACCCCCAGGGGTGCGGCCAGAAACGCGCTGAAAAATAACAAGACTGGGTTAGGTTTTTTCATTTTACTCCGATTAGCATCTAGTATTTAAATCGGCATGGAACGCCATTTGCTAAAAATCTTGCCTTCTTCTAAGGAATAAAGTGTTCTTTGGCGACTCAAAAAAATGAGGAATATAACCTATTTCTGAATATGCGCGCCTTCAGGAAAATTTTATTGGGTCCACCTTTAGACCGCAGTCTTATCGGCCATGTTCTAGCAGGAATCATGCGGATTGGAAAGCCATCTGCATCCGGGTTGAGAGCAGTTGTTCGATGAGGGGGTCCGGACAGATCCACGCGCAGCGCCCGCCGCCGCCGCAAACCACCTTAAGGCGATTTTCGCCCGGTTGGCTCGCGCTGGGGTTGGTGGCACTGGGCTGGCTGGCGAGCGCGCCGGAAGCCTCGGCCCAGGGCGGGGTCATGCGCCTGGGCAACATGTATTTCAACCTGCAGGCCTATTTTGAGGCGGAATACAACGACAACATCAATTATTCGAACGCGAACCGCCAGAGCGACATCATCCTGCGGCCGGGCTTTCAAATCGGCTCCAGCTACCAGGTGACGCAGTTGAACACGCTCTCGCTGGACCTGGGCATTTCGTACCAGCAGTACCTGTTCCATTCGAGCCTGAGCTCGTACAACTCGTTTGCCAGCATCTCGCCCAGCTCGCAACTGGCCTACACCATCATCATCGACGATTTTACCATCAAGGTGTACGATGCGTTCAGTTATGCGGTGCAACCAAACAACGCCGTCGGCTACAACACCTCCACCAACACGGCAGTGCTGGCGGTGACGCAATACGCGCGCTTCACGAACCAGATCGGGTTCAACGTGGATTGGAATCTCGACCGCAAAATCCTCTACGCCGGCGCGTACCGCTACGACGTGTTCCCGACCAACTCGGAATTCAACACGCTGCGCAGCACGCAGTACACGGGTCTGGCCGGCATGCGGTACATCATTTCGCCGACGGTGACGCTGGGCCTGGGCGTGACGTACACGGCCAACAGCTACAGCGTCAACTTCAACAACAACAGCGGCGCGTGGTTCGTCGGGCCCTCGATCGTGTGGCAGCCCAACAGCAAGTGGACGTTCAATGCTTCCGGGGGCTACATTTTTTACAGCTTTCAGAACACGGGCACCAACGGCGACATGAGCCAGCCGAGCACGTGGGTGGGCACGTTCAGCGCCTCGCAGCAGATCAATTCGAAGATCAGCCACGGCATCACGTTTTCCCGGACGTCGAGCTACGGCTACATATCCAATACGCTCGACATCAATCGCGTGGCTTACCAGCTCCAGTGGCAGTTCCGGCCGAAGTGGACGGCCAACTTCTGGACGTATTACGAGCAGGGGGACGCTTCCGGCGGGAACGTGACGACCGGGATCGGCAATCAGACGGTGGTCCAGTCGTACCACAAGTGGGCGATTTCGCCCGGAGTCCAGTACCAGCTCAACCCGAATGCGACGGTTTACGGAAGCTACGAGTACGCCGACAACATCTCCAGCATCTCCGTGCAGACGTATAACCGCAACCGCATCATCATCGGCCTGCGCTACCAGTTTTAGGCCCGGCGGCCGGGGTCATCTTGAGCATCGCCACGGGGCGGGAATGTGTTATGCTTTGGCACCTATATCCCCTCCTTGGTGTCATTATCTTCCATGAAAACCCGCGTTGTCGCCATGGTGGCCTGGATGGCCGGCTCTGCGCTGGCCTTCGGGCAGTCCGACAGCACCGCCATGCCGCCGGCCGGTGAAGGCTTGGGGCCCAATCCGATGGCCCCGCACGTGATTTCCCAGTCCACCGACGCGGGCTCGGCCAGCACGCTGCCCTCGAGCATCCTGCCGCCCGAGGCCAGCGCGGACGGCAATGCCACGGCGGAGGGCAATGCTTCCGCGACCGGTTTTGAAAGCACCAGTGGAAACACGTCTGTGGCGCCGTCCTCCGACACCCTTGGCATCGGCCCGATGACGCCGAGCTTGATGGCGCCAGGGCCTTTGACGGCAGGGCCGATGAC
>JBEKZN010000087.1:0-6368 GCA_049509815.1 Opitutales bacterium | reverse complement strand
TCGGCGGACACGCTGTCGGGCGGGGAGGCGCAGCGGATCCGGCTGGCGGCGCAACTGGGTTCGAATCTCGCGGGGGTGTTATATGTGCTGGACGAGCCGTCCATCGGGCTGCACGCGCGGGACAACCGGCGGCTGCTGGAATCGCTGCGGGCGCTGCAGCGGGCGGGGAATTCGCTGCTGGTGGTGGAGCACGACGAGGACACGCTGCGGCAGGCGGACCGGATTTTGGACCTGGGGCCGGGCGCGGGGGTGCACGGCGGAAATTTGGTGGCGCAGGGGCCGGTGGCGGAAGTGATGAAAAATCCCGATTCGCTGACGGGGAAGTTTTTGCGCGAAGGCATCGCGCACCCGCGGCGCGGGCAATGGCGGGAGGTGGATGCAGGATTCAAAATTAAAGATTCAAAATTAAAGATTCAAAATTCAAAATCGAAGCCTCCGGACACGGGATTTGTCGTGATGCGGGGGGTGACGCTGCGGAATTTGAAGGGCGGGGACGCGTGGTTTCCGCTCGGGCGGCTGGTGGTGGTGTGCGGGCCGTCGGGCGCGGGGAAGAGCACGCTGGTGCGGGATTTGCTGGAGCCGGCGGCGATGTACGCGGCGAAGCACGGGCTGGCGCGGGTGGAGGGGAAAACGCTGGCGGCGAAGCGCGTGGTGCTGGCGGACGCGGCGGGCGTGCCGCCGTTGCGGGAGCTGACGGGCGCGCAGGTTTTTCGCCAGGTGATGGAGGTGAACCAGGATCCGATCGGGCAGACGCCACGGTCCACGCCGGCGACGTACATCGGGGCGTTCGAGCACATCCGGGCGATTTTTGCGCAACTGCCGGAGGCGCGGATGCGCGGGCACAGCGCGGGGTGGTTTTCGTTCAACACCAAGGGCGGACGATGCGAGACGTGCGCGGGCGCGGGACGGGTGAAGCTGGAGATGAGTTTTCTGCCGGAGGCGTGGCTGCCGTGCGACGATTGCGGCGGGGACCGCTATGGGGCGGAGTTGCGCGAGATGCGGTGGAACGGAAAAAGCCTGGCAGAGGTGTTGCGGATGTCGTTCGAGGAGGCGGCGCAGTTTTTTGCGGCACACCGGAAATTAAAGGGGCTGCTGGATTTGATGGTGGAGACGGGGCTGGGGTATTTGACGCTGGGGCAGACGAGTCCGACACTATCGGGCGGGGAGGCGCAGCGGCTGAAACTGGTGAGCGAGCTGGCGCGCGGGCTGCCGGGGCCGCGGGACGTGGACCTCGGGCCGGGCGGAAGAAAGGGCCCGGGAGCGGGGCAGTATCTTTATATTTTGGAGGAGCCGACGATCGGGCTGCACCAGAGCGACGTGGTGCGGCTGATAGATTTGCTGCACCGGCTGGTGGACCGGGGACATACGGTGGTGGTGATCGAGCATCACCTGGATTTGATCGCGGAGGCGGACTGGGTGATCGAGGTAGGGCCCGATGGGGGCGACGCGGGCGGGCGGCTGATGTACCAGGGACCGGTGGCCGGGCTGGCCGCGCGAAGGGACTGTCCGACGGGGCCGTTTTTGCGGGGGAAGTTGAAGAAATTTTAGCAAAAAATTCGCGATGGACGAATTGACGGAATGAGGGAGTGCGGGTATATTTGGGATGCAGCCGATCGGATGGACCTCGGGTTCGGATGAAGGTTGTGAGCGAGGTTCTCCCGCCTCGGCTCGCAAACGGAAGCGAGTAGCCCGTCCGGCCCGGAGCGCGGCCCCCACGATCGTGCGGCCAGTAGATCAAGATAGACAGCGCCAAGCCCAAAAAGAGCCGCGCAGTTAGGAGCCCCGCCGGTGTGCTGAGCACCCGGCGGGGTCTTCTTTTGGAGGAAATGCAGAAGTTAGAAGGCGGAATGTAGAAGCAAGAAGGCAACGCGCGAAAAAAAGGTGACGGAACGGCCAAGAAAGGACGGAGAGAGGTCGAAAGGGTCTTTATTGACTTGGGGAAGGGGGCGTGGCAGTGGTGAGTTTCCCTGCCGCCTCATGCGAGGTGGCGCGGGGAATGCTGCAAAGGCTGTTCTCACCACCCAACTTGAACCCATCGAACCTGTCATGAGCGAAATCGTTGAAATACACGCGCGGGAAATTCTAGATTCCCGCGGCAACCCCACCCTCGAGGTGGATGTGAAACTGGATGGCGGCATCATGGGCCGCGCCGCGGTGCCGTCGGGGGCGAGCACGGGGGAATTTGAGGCGCTGGAGCTGCGCGACGGGGCGGTGCCGGCGAAGCAACTGCCCAAAGGCGCGGACGCGAAGCGTTACGGGGGCAAGGGCGTGATGAAGGCGGTGGAAAACGTGAACCGCCTGATTGCGCCGGCGCTGGAAGGGTTCGACGCGTGCGACCAGCTGGCGATTGACTCGGCGATGCTCAAGCTGGACGGGACCGAGAACAAGGCGAAGCTGGGGGCGAACGCGATTTTGGGGGTTTCACTGGCAACGGCGCACGCGGCGGCCAAGGCGGTGGGGCTGCCGTTGTACCGTTACGTGGGCGGGCCGAACGCGAAGGTTTTGCCGGTGCCGATGATGAACATCATGAACGGCGGGGCGCACTCGGACGCGCCGATTGACATCCAGGAGTTCATGATCATGCCGGTGGGGGCGGATTCGTTCCGCGAGGCGCTGCGGATGGGCGCGGAGATTTTCCATGCGTTGAAGAAGGTACTCAAAGGCCGCAAGCTGGCGACGGCGGTGGGCGATGAGGGCGGATTTGCGCCGCGGCTGGAGAGCAACGAGGCGGCGCTCGAAGCCATCGCGAAAGCGGTGAAGGAAGCCGGGTACAAGCTGGGGAAGGACGTGTACATGGCGCTGGACGTGGCGGCGTCGGAATTTTTCGACCGCAAGAGCGAGAAATACGTGTTCAAGAAGTCCGACGGCTCGGAGCGCACGGCGGAGGAGTTGGTGGCGTTCTACGCGGACTTGCAGCGGCGCTTCCCGATTCTGTCCATCGAGGACGGCTGCGCGGAGAGCGACTGGGCCGGATGGAAGAAGCTGACGGTGGCACTGGGCCACCACACGCAACTGGTGGGCGACGACGTGTTCGTGACGAACACGAGCTTCCTGAGCAAGGGCATCGCCGAGGGCGTGGCGAATTCGATTTTGGTGAAGGTGAACCAAATCGGGACGCTCACGGAGACACTGGACGCAATCGAGATGGCGAAGGAGGCGAAGTACACGGCGATCATTTCGCATCGTTCGGGCGAAACGGAAGATTCGACGATTGCGGACCTGGCGGTGGCGACGAACGCAGGGCAGATCAAGACGGGTTCGCTGTGCCGCACCGACCGCGTGTGCAAGTACAACCAACTGCTGCGCATCGAGGAAGAGCTTGGCCGCGCGGCGATCTACGGCGGCAAGCTGACGAAGCTGGATTCGTAGGATAAGAGCTGCGAAACGGCGTGGCGAGCGCCGGTTGGGAAAAGTTTCGCTTTGATTCTCGACGGAGCGCCGTCGCTGGGGAAAATGCGTGCCTTGTCGAACGCCTCCGCCAGTTCATCGAAAATACCCGCCCGCGCCTACCCGGACTGGCTGGATTGGTGGTGGGTGGAGCGGGCGCGGCGGCAGACGGGGAACACGGAGCCGGAGGAGGCGGTGGCGCGGTATGCGGGGGCGGTGCAGAAGCTGAGTGATTTGTTCACGGTGGCGCGTCCGGGAGCGGAGCCGGTCAAGCCAGCCAAGCCTGGGCGAGCGGGTGCGGGGTTTCCCGATTACGGGGCGGACGAGGAATTGGCGACGGGGTACGGGTTGTTTTATTTTCCGCAGAGTTTCGTGCGGACGCGGCTGGCGCTGGCGGAAGCGGTGGAGTTGCGCGGCTGGCGGCCATTCGACGGCGACGGGGACGGCAGAACGGCGCGGGTGCTGGACTTGGGGGCCGGAGCGGGCGCGGCGGGACTGGGGGCGGCGATGTTCCTGCACGAGCGAGGGCTGGCGGAGGCGGTGGAGTTGACGGCGGTGGATCATTCGGCGGACAACCTGGCGCGGCTGGTCGCACTGACCCGGGAAAAAGCGGAACGGCTGCCGGGCCTGCGGGTGCGGACGGTGGCGGAGAATGCGCTGGAGTGGGTGAAGCGGGAATCGCCGCGCGGAACGGAGGCGTTTAATTTGATCGTGCTGGGGTTTGCCTTGAATGAAATGCTGCCGGCGGCACTCGGTCTGGGTCCGCGGCTGGAATTGCTGCATCAGTTGCGCCGCAGTCTCAGCGAAAGCGGGCTGTTGCTGGTCATCGAGCCGGCGTTGCGGGAAACGGCGGAGCCGTTGCAGGAGTTATCCGACGCGCTGTGCGGGAAGGGCGCCAGCTCGCACGGGCCGCCGGTGCCGCGGTGGGGGCCGTACCTGGGCGACCATGGGTGTCCGCTGCGGGCGGAGAAAAAATTCTGGAACCATGAGGTGCGGCGGTGGACACCGCCGGGAGCGATGACGGTGCTGAACCGAAAATTGTGGCGGGAGATTGGGGAATTGAAATTCGCGTATGCGCTGCATGGGAAGCAGGCGCCGCCGGAATTGCCGGAGGTTTTTCGCGCAACGGCGAAAGCGCCGGAAGCCTTGACGGTGCGGCTGGTATCGCCGTTTCACCTGGGGAAAGGCGGATTTGTGGCGGCGGCGGTGAGCGCGGACGGAGTGAAGTACACGCTGGATTTGCCGACGCGCGGGCTGGCAAAGGAGGAGATTGCGCGGCTGGAGCAAATCGAGCGCGGGGATGTGCTGGCGCTGCGGGATTTAAAGGCGCTGGGCGCGCCGCGAACGATGCGGTTGTTGACACCGACGGCCATCGCCGCGCGGTATCAGGTGGAGTGACGCGAGCTAATTGGATACACCGGCAGGGGCGTAGGGCGTCAGGTCCTGGAGGGTGTTGTTGTCGGGGACGGTGGTGGGGGCGATGGCGGCGTCGGCGACCATGGGGAGCCATTTGCGAATGATTTGGACGAGCTGGCCGTTTTGCTTGATTTGGACGAGGTAGGCGTTGGCGGCGGCGCCGAGGTCGTTATCGTCCTTGCGAACGGCCCAGGCGAGGTCTTCCTGGGTCAGGAAGATGGGGACGACGGCGAGGGCGGCTTCGTTTTCGGCGCTTTCCCAGAGGGCGAGGGGGAAATCGGTGATGACGAGGTCGGCCTTTTTGTCGAGGAGGCCCTGGACGGCTTCCTTGAGGGTGGGGAAGGCGATGCGCTCGGCGTAGGTGAATTGTTCGTGGGCGAGGACGTCGGCCGTGGTGCCGGCGACGACGCCGACAACGCCGCGGATGTTGTAGAGGGCGGCGTTGTTGCCGTAGAGGGCGAGTTCGCCGCGGCGGCAGAGGGGGACCTGGCCGATGCGAAGGTAGGGCTGGCAGAAGGCGACGCGGACTTGGCGGAGCTGGGTGACAGAGAGGCCGGACATGATGATGTCGGCGCGGTCGTCGAGAACGGCGGGGATGAGGTCCATCCAGTCAACGTCAACAAACTGAAGGGGACGGCCGAGGTAGGCGGCGAGGCCGCGCGCGAAGTCGGCCTCCATGCCGGAGTATTTGTCGCCGGACTTGAAAATCATGGGCGGGGATTCGGAGTAAATCGCGACGCGGAGCGGGGGCAAGGCCGGAGGCGCGGGATTGGCCGAGAGCGCAGCGGCGGGAGCAGGAGCGGAAGCGGGAGCACTCGCCGCAATAGCGGTTATGCAGGCCAACTGGAAAAATGCGAATAAGAGCAGGCGTTTCATGCGCAATCAGGCGGCGTTCCAAGTGTGGATGGCGGGGACGTCGTGGAGAAAGCCGAGGGTGTTGAGGGTGCCGGTGTCGAGCGAGAGGGCGGCGGCGAATTGCGGGGGCTGGGCGAGCCAGCGGGCGGCGATGGTGCGGCCAATGTGGCCGTGGGTGAAGACGAGGGTGTCGCCGGAAACGGCGCGAGCGCGGGCGATGACGCGGTCGGCGCGAGCGGCGACCTGCGCAAGGGTTTCGCCGCCGGGGCACGGGTGGGTGAAGACATTCCAGCCGGGGACTTTTTCACGGATTTGCTCGGTGGTGAGGCCTTCGTATTCGCCGTAGTCGAATTCGTGGAGGTCACTGTCGATTTCGGCGCGCTCGCGGAAGCCGGCGATATCGCAGGTTTGGCGGGCGCGCTGAAGCGGGCTGGTGAGGACGAGGGCGAAGGGCAGGCCGGTGAGGCGATGGCGGAGAGCCATGGCGAGGGAGCGGCCGCGGTCGGTGAGGGGGAGGTCGGTGCGGGAAGTGTGGCGGCCGTTGCGGGCCCACTCGGTTTCGCCGTGGCGGATGAGGAAGAGGCGGGACATGGGCGGAGAATTAGGAATTAAGAATGCAAAATGCAGAATTAATGCGGCCAAATAAGTAAGCCCAACCGCAGGCGCAGGTGAAAACTAAGAAATAAGCGGGGCGGTTGACGAAACAAAAT
>JBEKZN010000086.1:0-6369 GCA_049509815.1 Opitutales bacterium | reverse complement strand
GCGGCCAACCAGCTGGGCAACGGCGTGCGGGTGGTCTCGATGCCCTGCATGGAGCGGTTTGACCGCATGCCGTGGGAATATCGCGAGAGCATTCTGCCCTCGTGGTGCAAGAAGCGCGTGGCCATCGAGGCGGGCATCACCGAGCACTGGTTCAAGTACGTGGGCACGGACGGCAAAGTCATCGGCACCGACCGCTTCGGCCTTTCGGCTCCCGGCGAACAGGTGATGAAGGAACTCGGCATCACGACCGAGCACCTGGTCGAGGTGGCGCGGACGGTGTTATAGGGTGGTGAGGCAGCGTTTTGCGCTGGTTTGAACAGGCCGGCACGGTGCGCGGGGCCGGCTGTTGGGCGCTGCTATTTTGTTTTGGCAGCATTCGTGCTTTTGACGAAGGCGAGTATGCTGGTCATACTCGCCGACATGAAAGCATTTTTCCTCCGTCTTTGGGCCAAACTGCGGGGGAAATCCATGATCGCGCTGCCGGCGGGGCCGCTTTCGAGGCGGCGAGAGTCGCGGCCGAATGTCTCATCGGAAACTCAGAAACCGACAATGGAGGCGCCGGTGCCGGCTCCTCCTCCGCCGGAGATTACCGCCGGGCGTTCCCCGGCCGCTCCAATCTCCCGCGCGGATTTCACCCGCGAGTTTGTGGCTGTGCTCAAGCAGACGGTGCCGACTCTGGCGGTGCGGGTGATAGGCGAGCTGGAATTGCGCGTGGCCACCGGCGATGGCGAGGGCAGCCAGGTTTTTCTTTACAACGCATATGACGCGTACCAGCGGGATCCCGCGCTGGCGGAGGCGGTTTTTGCCAACTACGCGCTGGCACTGGCGCAGCTGGGCGCCGTGCGCGAAGACCCGGTGGATCCCGAGCGCATCGTGCCGGTGATCAAGGACCGACTGTGGATGCGCGAAACGCTGGCCCGCGTGCGCGCGCACCCAAAGTACCAGGCCGGCCAGGAGCAGGTCTTCGAGGCGTACAACGACGAGTTGGTCATTTTTTACGCGGAGGATTTGCCGCACGGCATCCGCTATCTCACGAACGAGAGCCTGCAAAAATGGGGCCTGGCCGGCGAGAGCCTGCGCCCGCTGGCGGTGCGCAACCTGCGCGCCCTGCTGCCGGAGGTGCAGGTGCTCGGCTCCGGCGGCTTGTACCTCATCGCCGCGGGCGGCAATTACGAGGCGAGCCTGCTGCTCTTCGAAACCTTCTGGCGCGAGCGCAAGCTCGAGGTGCAGGGAGATTATGTGGTCGCGCTGCCGGCGCGCGACACGCTGCTGGTCACGGGCAGCGACGATTTCGAGGGGCTGCGGCGGGTGCGCGAGGCAGTGGCCCAGGTTTATCCGCAAGCGCCCTACCGGCTGACCGAGCGGCTGTTTGTGCGCCGCGGGGAGAAGTTCGAGACGCTGGCGGAGTGAACAGCCAGGGCGACCGCGATTGCAGCCACGTTCATTCCGCACCTAGATCGGTGACGGCGGCGGCTTTAAGCGAGGCGAGCAGTGTGGCCAATTCTGCACGGTTGGGGCCCTCGACGAGCAGGCGCAGTTTTTTTTCGGTGCCCGAGTAGCGGGCCAGGATGCGGCCGCGCCCGGCGAGTTTTTCCTCGGTGTGACACAAGGCAGTGAAGAAGTTTGGCAGTGTTTCCAGCGGGATTTTTTCGCGCACGCGCAGGTTGGCAGTGAGTTGCGGGAGCAGCGGCACATCAGTGCGCAGGGAGGAGAGCGGCCGGCCGGTTTCGAGCAAAACGCGGGTGAGCATCAGCGCCGCGAGCAGGCCGTCGCCACAGCACGCTTGTTCCGGAAAAATGAAATGGCCCGAGTTTTCGCCGCCGAGCGAGGCATTCAATTCGAGCAACTCGTGCAGCACGTTGCGGTCGCCCACCGGCACGCGGATGACGCGCCCGCCGGCCGCCTGCACGGCCTGGTCGAGGCCGAGATTGCTCTGCACGGTGGCGACAAGCACGCCGGCATTGAGCTGACCCCGGCGCAGCGCGTGGAGCGCGAGGATACCGAGGATTTGGTCGCCATCAACCACGGTGCCGGATTCGTCGCACGCGACGAGGCGGTCACCATCGCCATCGTGGGCGAAACCTAGGCGCGCCTTGCTGGCGCGCACGAGTTCAGCGAGCTTTTCCGGGTGCTCACTGCCGGAGCCGACGTTGATGCGTGCGCCGTCGGGTTCGCCGGCGTGGATTTTTACGGTGGCGCCGAGGCGGCGAAAGACTTCGGGGGTGGTCTGGCAGGTGGCACCATGGCCGGGGTCGAGCGCAATGGTCCAGCCGGCGAGGGCGTTGGGCGGCAGCAGCGCGGCACGGGAGCGACAGTAGGATTCGATGGCGTCGGATTTGGGCAAGATGGGCTGGCGCGGGGCAAAATCGGGCGCGGGCTCGCGGTCGAGCCAGCCTTCGATTTCGAGCTCGGCGAGGTGCTCGAGCTTGAGGCCGCGGTCGTCGAAGAGTTTCACGCCGTTGTCGGCGGGTGGATTGTGCGAAGCGGTGATCATGAGGCCGAAGTCGGCGCGTTGATCGAGCAGCGCCATGGGCACGGCGGGAGTGGGGAGTACGCCGAGGTCGGTTACCTCATGGCCGAGCGCGATGAGACCCTCGGCGACGGCGGCGAGGATGGCGGGGCCGCTGAGGCGGGGGTCACGCCCGGCGACGATGCGCAATTTGCGGTCTGGCTGGCGCAGGGCGAGCCAGCGGCCGAGGGCGTAGCCGAGGCGGCGCAGCGTGGGCAGGTCCAGCGGCGCTTCGCCGTAGGTGCCGCGAATGCCATCGGTGCCGAAGTAGTGCAGGGACATGGGGCGGCTACGTTTTGTGGTCCTGGAAGAATTCGCGGGCGCGCTTGAGCCAGTCGCGGACGGGGCCGGTGGTGAGGAGTTTTTTGGCTTCGAGGACGCCGGATTTAAGGTCATTAGCCTTTTCTGCAATCCAGAGAGCCGCGCCGGCGTTGAAACAGATGGTATCGAGCAAGCTTTCCGGCGCCTTGGAATTCAGCAGGGCATTGAGAACGGCTAGATTACGCGTCGCATCGCCTCCAGCCAGACCGGTCATATCACCGCTATGCAAATTCGCGTCAGCAGGGTTCCATTCCCATTCCGTCTTCCCATTTTGCGTTAGTCCTACGCCAGCCACTGAATTCCCGCCGATTACGGACAATTCATCCAAGCCTGTTCCGTTCGGAAGATGTCCGTGTACCACCAATCCTCGCCGCACGCCCAGCTCAAGCAGACTCTCTGCGACAATCGGCAAATAGTAGTTTGCCATCGGCTGAAAAAATGGAGCGCTAAAGACACCGACCAATTGAAAAGCGGGTTTTCCAGGGTTCAGGATCGGACCCAGCAAATTAAAGATAGTCCGAGTCGTGCCATGGGTACTTGCCGCCACTTTTCTACGAGCCAAAGCCACATGCTTAAAAGCAGGATTGTATTTGGGAGCGAAGAAAAACGCGAAATGCAATTGACGCAACGATTCCTGCCATAATTCATCCGTGGCTTCGAGCGGAATGCCATTAGCGGACAGGAAGTCTGCGCTTCCACAGAGCGAGGTGACGGAACGGTTTCCATGCTTAAAGACCGGCACTTCGGCGGCAGCCAAAACAAAGGCCACCGTTGTCGAAATATTGTAGCTGCCCGAGTGGTCACCGCCAGTGCCGCACACATCGATGGCCTGATCCTTCCATGCTCGGACGTGAGGATTTTTTTGAAGTGTTCGAAAGACCCGGGCGAAGGCTACAATTTCCCGTTTAGTTTCACCCTTGTTGGCCAATGCGCCGAGAAAATCGGCTTTCGCGGCATCCGACACTTTCATTTTGGCGAGCGCCTTGGCTGCTTTGGTCGCCTCGTCTTCGGTAAGCTCGAGATTTTTGCGCAAGGAATTGGTCAACCTTGCGAGTAGATCATCCCCTTCTTCATGGGAGGCAGGGGCGGATTCAGCGGGAGAACGCACCCCGCCGTTATCGCCTTGTTAACCCCGCGCCGACAAGGGAAAAGCGCAGAGGGCGGGGGTGGTTGAAAAAAGGCTTTCCAAGGGGCGGGGTTGCGGGCACTTAGGAGGCGATGGCTACCGGGTTGCTCTTCTCCGGCCAGGGCGCGCAGCGCGTTGGCATGGGGCGTTCCTTCTATGAAAACTCGCCGCTGGCGCGATCGTTGTATGACGAGGCGGACGCGGTCCTGGGCTATGCGTTCAGCAAGACCTGCTTCGAGGGGCCGGAGGAGGCGCTGACGCAGACGCGGGTGTGCCAGCCGGCTTTGTACGTGCTGGGTTATGCGGCGTTCAAGCTGCTGGAGGAAAAGGGGCGGCTGGGGGATTGCCGGGCTGTGCTGGGCCTGAGTTTGGGCGAGTTGACGGCGCTGGCGGCGGCGGGGGTTTTTGGCTTTGCCACGGGGTTGCGGCTGGTGGCGGCACGCGCGGAGTTGATGCAGCAGGCCTGCGAGACGACGCGGGGCGGGATGGCTGCGTTGATCGGCGGCAACCGCGCGCTGGTGGAGGCGTTCTGCCGCGAGCAGGATGTGGACATGGCGAACTTGAACAGCCCGGGCCAGATCGTGATTTCGGGCGAGAGCGAAAAAATCGAGAAGGCGATTCCGCTGGCGAAGGAGCGGGGGTTTAAGATGGCGGTGCCGTTGAAGGTGGCGGGGGCGTACCACAGCCGGTTGATGGCGGGGGCGAGCGCGGCGTATGCGAATGTGCTGCGCGACGTGCCGTTCCAGGCGCCGCGGTGCGTGGTGTTCACGAACGTGACCGGGCGGTCGGTGTCCGAGCCGGCAGAGATCAAGGAAGCGCTGGTGAAGCAGATTGTCTCGCCGGTGCTGTGGGAGGATTGCCAGCGGGCGGCGGCGGCGCTGGGAGCGGAGGTGTTTTTTGAGTGCGGGCCGGGGGCGGTGCTGGCGGGTTTCGCCAAGCGGATCGACAAGGCGCTGGTGGTCAAACCGGCCTGCGAGTGGGCGGATTTGTCGGCCTGAATAGCGTTGCCATCGCGGGGCGTTCCAAAGCCGGTTTATGGAATCAGAGCGCATTGAACTCTTCCACGCTCATCCCGCATTCGCGAATGATCGTTCGCAGGGTGCCTTTGGGCACATCGCCCGGATGCCGGGGTATTGGGACAGTGAGGTCCTTGGCCGCGAGGTGGTAAACGGGGTGGCGGCTGGTGCGGATTTCAACAAACCCGGCGCGACGGAGTTTTCGCGCCAATTCACGGTGCGATATCGGAACCAGCTTAGGCATGAACCGGCCGGCGGTACAGGTTCAGGCCGGCGTAGCGCGGCTTGCGCAATTTTTTGGCGTCAATTTTTGCGCGGGCCTCGAGGCAGCTCTCGATGGCGTCCACGGCGTTACGGTAAGTTTCGCGCAAGGTTTTGCCCCATGCCACGCAACCGCGGATGGCCGGAACTTCGGCGGTAAAACTTCCATCCTCGTCCTGAAAATAGTTGATGGCGAATTCCTGGTAGCGTCGCATGGCCCAAATCTAAAAAGCCCGACCCAGGGTGGCAAACTCATTTTCGTTGCCAATACCCTTCCGGCTTGGTGTTCTGGCCGGTTTCCGATGCCGGATTTGGCCCACATACGAAACTTCTGCATTGTCGCGCATGTCGATCACGGGAAGACCACGCTGTCCGACCGGCTGCTGGAATCGACGCATTCGGTGGCGATGCGCGACATGACGGCGCAGCATCTGGATGCGATGGATCTGGAGCGGGAGCGGGGCATCACGATCAAGAGCCATCCGGTGGCGATGCTATACCGGGCCAAGAACGGCGAGGAGTATTTGCTGAACCTGATTGATACGCCGGGGCACGTGGATTTTTCGTACGAGGTGTCGCGGAGCCTGGCGGCGTGCGAGGGGGCGCTGCTGCTGGTGGATGCTTCGCAGGGGGTGGAGGCGCAGACGGTGGCGAACGCGCAACTGGCGCTGGCCCAGAACCTGACGATCATCCCGGTGATCAACAAGGTGGACTTGCCGAGCGCGCGGGTGGACCACGCGCGGAAACAACTGGAGGACGTGCTGGCGATTCCGGCGGACGACGCGATTCTGGCGTCGGGCAAGGCGGGCATCGGGATCGAGGACATTTTGGAGGCGATCGTGCACCGGCTGCCGCCGCCACGGTGGGCGGATTACCCGGCGACGCGGGCGCTGGTGTTCGACAACAAGTACGACAGCCACCGGGGGGTGATTTGCTACATCCGGGTGTTTTCGGGGTCGTTCAAGGTCGGCGACCAGATTTTGCTGATGTCGCACGGGCAGCGGGCGGAGGTGAAGGAAGTGGGGTGGTTCGATCCGCGGCCGCGGCCGATGGAGGAGCTGACGGCGGGGTGCACGGGTTACGTGGTGACGAACATCAAGGACGTGCATGAGATCAAGATCGGCGACACGATCACG
>JBEKZN010000085.1:0-6425 GCA_049509815.1 Opitutales bacterium | reverse complement strand
CCTCAACGCCCTCCAGTTCCTGCACTTCCACCTCGCCGCGCATCCCCTTCCCCCCAGCCTCTGAATCCTCGTTTCACCGTTTAACGCTGCAACCCTTCAACCGCTCCGCCAAATTGCAAATTTTGCATCCCTCCATGTCTCGTATCCAATTTTCCAATACAACATCGCCCGCCAGCGTCCTCGTCGTCGGCTCCGTCGCGTACGACGACATCATCACCCCCTTTGCCACCGGCGAACGCATCCTCGGCGGCTCCGCCAGCTTCGCCGCCCTCGCCGCCAGCTTCTTCGCCCCCGTCCGCCTCGTCGGCGTCGTCGGCCACGACTTCGCCCCGCGCGACCTCGACCGCCTCCGCGCCCGCGGCATCGATCTCGCCGGCCTCCAGCACGATCTCTCCGGCCCCACCTTCCACTGGAAGGGCCGCTACCACGAAAACTTCAACCGCCGCGACACCCTTGAAATCCACCTCAACGTCTTCGAGCGCTTCCGTCCCGTCCTGCCCCCTGCGTATTTGAAAAGTGAATACGCTCTCCTTGGCAACATCCATCCCGCCCTCCAGCGCCACGTCCGCGCCGCCCTCGGCCCCGGCGTCTTTGCCGCCGCCGACACCATTGACCTCTGGATCGAAACCACCCGCGCTGAGCTCCTCGCCCTCCTGCGCGAAATCGACCTCTTCGTTATCAACGACAGCGAAGCCGAAGTCCTCACCGGCCAGCGCAACCTCATCCTCGCCGGCCACGCCCTGCGCGAGCTCGGCCCCCGCTATATCATCGTCAAAAAAGGCGAGCATGGCGCCTACCTTTTTCACCCCGACGGCCTCTTCGCCCTGCCCGCCTACCCCGTGACTGAGCTGCGCGATCCCACCGGCGCGGGCGACGCCTTTGCCGGTGCCCTCCTCGGCGCGCTCGCCATCCTCACCGGCGCCGGCCAGCCCCCGCAGCCCACCTTCGTCCAGTTCAAGCAAGCCATGCTTTTTGCCACCGCCGTCGCCAGCCTAACCGTCGAAGCCTTCTCCACTGACCGCCTTGAATCCGCCGGCCCCGCCGAAATCCAAAAACGTGTCAACTTTCTCCGCACCCTCGTCTCCCTCGAGTAAGTTCGCGTGGCCGACAAAATCTTGTCGGCCCTAAAACCCACCTCCGGCATTGCCCGGCGGCGCAAACTGATCTAAGTTGCGCCCCCTCGTCCCGCATTCCGCATTCCGCATTCCGCATTTTTAATTTTGAATTTTGAATTTTGAATTTTTCTCCATGCCCTACACCGCGCTCATCGAGACGCTTGGCCGCCAGGCCCGTGAGGCCTCCCTCGCCCTGGCCACGGCTCCCACTGCGCGTAAAAACGCCGCGCTCACCCGCCTCGCCGCTCTCCTCGGCGAGCGCAGCGCTGACGTGCTCGCTGCCAACACCCGCGACCTCGCCGCCGCCCGCGCCGCCGGCCTCGCCGCGCCCCTGCTCGAACGTCTCACCCTTACCCCCGCCCGCCTCGTCGCCCTCGCCGAAAGCGTCCGCCAGGTCGCCGACCTCCCCGACCCCGTCGGCGAGGAACTCGAGCGCATCCGGCGCCCCAACGGCCTCGACATCCGCAAAATCCGCGTCCCCCTCGGCGTCATCGCCATCATTTACGAATCGCGCCCCAACGTCACCATCGACTGCGCCATCCTGTGCCTCAAGTCCGGCAACGCCTGCATCCTGCGCGGCGGCAAGGAGGCCTTCGAGACCAACACCGCCCTCGCCGCCCTCCTCACCGAAGCCCTCGGCGAAACCGGCCTGCCCGTGCACGCCGTCCAGTTCGTCCCCACGCCCGATCGCGCCGCGCTCTTCCCGCTCCTCAAGCTCGAAAAATACATCCACTGCGTCATCCCCCGCGGCGGCGAAGCCCTTATCAAAATGGTCGCCGAACACGCCACCGTCCCCGTCATCAAACACTTCAAAGGCGTTTGCACCGTTTACGTGGACAAGGACGCCGACCCCGCCCTCGCCGAAAAAATCCTCGTCAACGCCAAAGTCCAGCGCCCCAGCGTCTGCAACGCCGCCGAAAACCTCTTCATCCACGCTGCCGCCACGCCCGCGCTCCTGCCCCGGCTCGCCCGCGCCCTTGCTGCCCACCACGTAGAGCTTCGCGCCGACCCCGCCGCCCGCGCCCTCCTCCAAAACGAACCCGGCCTCAAGCTCACCCCTGCCACCGAGTCCGATTTCTCCGAAGAGTACCTCGACCTCATCATCGCCGTCAAAGTCGTCCCCAACCTCGACGCCGCCATCGCCGCCATCAACCACTACGGCTCCGGCCATTCCGACACCATTGTCACCCGCGATGAAACCGCCGCCCACCGCTTCCTCGCCGGCGTGGACTCCGCCACCGTTTACTGGAACGCCTCCACCCGCTTCACCGACGGCTTTGAATTCGGCCTCGGCGCCGAAATCGGCATCTCCACCGACCGCCTCCACGCCCGCGGCCCCATGGGCCTGCGCGAACTCTGCTCCTACAAATACATCATCCTCGGCAACGGGCAGATCAGGGAGTAATCGCAAACGCGCTTACCATCCCCTTCGCAAACCGCCCGGCGCAAAACCCGGTTACATCTCACACGCGCCACCGGCATGAGGCGCATGCACGCCCGTCAGCGCGTCGTACAACGCCTCGCACATCTTTTCGCAGGCGTCCAAGGCGCGCGCGCGGTCCGCCTCGCTCAGGGCTTCCATCGACTCCGCCAGCATCGCCGGCTCCTCAAAATCGTCCTTGTGCAGGTGGAAGTACAGGCACGCGCGCACCGGCAGTTGCTTGTAATGCTGCCCCAGGCCCTTGAGCTTGCTCTGCGCCGTCAACGGCTGCTGCGCTTCAAACGCATACAGCGCACCCAGCGCGGTCGCGCGATCCGTAAAAAGCTCCCGCGCCGTGGCCACCAGCCGCGCCACTTCCGCAACTTCCGGCTGGCCCGTCACGCTCGTGCCGAGCGACTTGGCGAAGTTCTTGTCCCAAATCATCGCGTGCCCCTTCTCCGTGCGCGCGATGCCCGGCTCGCCCGCCGCTTCCCAGCCCTGGCTGATCGTCCCGATGAACGCGCCGTATTCGCGCGCATAGTCCTTCAGCGCCGGCACTGGCAGCGTCCCGTCGCTCCAGGCGATATAAAACGGATGCCGCAGCAAACTGTGCCGGGCAATGATGGCTTCACACTGGCTGGTGAGGGTCGCGGTGTTCTCGGGCATAAGGAAAAACGGGTTCGCCGTAAAACTACACCCGCGCCCCTCGCGGGCACAAGGCCAAAAACCCACCCTGGCGCCTAAAATCCGTCGTCCTCGAGGATGCGCAGCAGGAACGGCGCGCCCAGCACCGACCGCAGTTTCTTCAGCCCGCGAATCGCCTGGTTGATGCACTGTTCGTTCGACGCGTGTGTCGTGAAAATCAGTTCCGCCGTCTGGCGCTCCCGGTCCTCGTGCTGGATCATCGTCGCGATGGAAATCTCGTGGTCGGCCAGCTTGCGGGCGACCTCCGCCAGCACGCCCGGCCGGTCCTGTACCGTCAGCCGAAGGTAATACCGCCCGGTGATCTCCGCCAGCGGCGCGATCTCGATGCCTGCGCCCAGCCGCGCGTAAGTCACCGCGTCCTCCTCGCAAATCACCGGTGCCGGCGCCCCGCGCAAGGCCACCACCGCGTCGGCGATGTCGCTCAACACCGCGCTCGCGGTCGCGTCCTGCCCCGCGCCGCGGCCCACCAGCAAGGTCGAGCCCGCCACGTCCGCGTTCAGGCACACCCCGTTGAACACATCGTTCACCGACGACAACAAATTCCGCGCCGGCAGCAGGCACGGATGCACCCGCGCAAACACCCGGTTCGTCGCAAAGTCCCGGCTGATGATCGCCAGCAGCTTGATCACGTACCCCAGTTCCTTCGCGTATGCCAAATCGTGCGCCGTGATCTCGCGGATGCCCTGCACCAGCATCTGCTTCGGCTTGATCCAGCGCCCGTGCGCCAGGTACGCCAAAATCACCGCCTTGTGCGCCGCATCCCAGCCGTCGAGGTCCAGCGACTCGTCCGCCTCGACATACCCCAGTCGCCGCGCGTCCGCCAGGATTTCCGGAAAATCCCGCCCCTCCCGCGCCATCCGCGTCAGGATGTAATTGCAGGTGCCGTTCAGGATCCCGTAAATCAGTCGGAACCGGTTCGCGATCAGCCCCTCGCGCAGCACCTTGATGATCGGAATGCCGCCCGCCACGCTCGCCTCGAAAAAGTAATGCCCCTTCCCGCGCTGCACCGCGCGGAACAGCTCCGCCCCGTGCGCGCACAGCAACGCCTTGTTGCCCGTGACGACCGCCTTGCCCAGGCGCAGCGCCCGCAACGTCAGTTCCCGCGCCTGCGTCGTGCCGCCAATCAGTTCGCATACGATGTCAATCCGCGGATCATCCACAATGCTGAGCGGGTCATCGGTCAGCAGCGACACCGGCACCTTCACTGCCCGCGGCTTCTTCAAGTCCCGCACACACACGCGCACAATCTCCAGGCCCACGCCCAGCCGCCGCTCCAACGCCGCGCGGTTGTTGTGCAGGTGCTTCCACACGCCCTGCCCGACCGTGCCGAAGCCCAGCAGGCCGATGCGGATGGTTTGTTTGGTGTCCGCCATGGGAAAAGCCGCAAAACGGGAATTATCCACGAAAAACCACGGATGAACACGAAAAAAGCAGCGTGCGCCACACCGGACGTTTTTGTCTCAGGATTCTTAATTTCCGGATTTTTCAGGCTCTTTCGTGTCGGCACCGTTCGCGCCGAACCGGTGTTCCGTCCCCTTGACCAGCCGCTCGATGTTCGAGCGATGCCGCACCAGAATCACCAGCCCCAGCAGAACGCAAAAGACCACCTGCGCTGCCGGCCGGTGCATCGCATATGCCAGCGGCGCCAGCGCCACCCCGAGCAAAATCGACGCCAGCGAAACATACCGCGTCACGTAAAACACCACCAGCCACACGACCACCCCCGCGCCAATGACCAGCGGCATCAGCGCCGCCAGCCCGCCGATCGCCGTCGCCACGCCCTTGCCGCCGCGAAACTTTAGGAACATCGAGCAACTGTGCCCCGCAATCGCCCCCGCCAGCCCGGCCAAGCCCATTCCATCCACCGGCACACCCGCTGACAGCAGTTGCAGCGCCGCCGCCAACACCGGCCAGCCCGCCGCTACGAAACCCTTCAAAAAATCCAGCACGAACACCACATTTCCCGGCCCGCGCCCGAGCACGCGCTTCACATTGGTCGCGCCAGGGTTACCGCTGCCCACCTTCAAAATATCCACCCCGTGCCGCCGCGCGATGATCACCGCAAACGACACCGACCCCAGCACATACCCCGCCACGGCGGCCGCCGCAATCCACAGAGCGTTCATCCGCCTGCACTTTGGATTGGCCCCGCCACAGTTCAAGCTTCTATCGCTTGCACCGTGGGCCGGCCGCCTGTCCTCTCCAACGAAACCCTACCCCACCACCACCTGCAACCCCAGGATCGCCGGGTGGCTGGTGATTTCCTTCAGCGCCTCATCCGAGGGCTTGGAGTCCAGTTCGTACACCGCCAGCGCGTCGCCCCCCGGCGTCCGGCTCAGCGACATGTTCGCGATGTTCACCTGGTGCTTGCCGAGCACCGTGCCGAGCAGCCCGACGATGCCCGGCACGTCCCGGTTGCGCAGAATCAGCAAAATGCCCTCCGGCGTCACTTCCACGAGATGCCCAAGCAGGTGCACCAGCCGCGGCTTCTGCGCCGTGCCGATCAGCGTCCCAGCCACGTCGTAGGATTTCCCCGCCGCGTCAATCGCCGCCACCTGCACCAAATCCGTGTAGTCCGCCGGTTCCGACGATTTCGTCGTCTCCACGCCCACGCCGAGCTGTTGCAACCGCAGCGGCGCGTTCACGTCGTTGACCGCCTCGCCGCTGATCCGCTTGAGGTACCCGCGCTGGATCGCGCGCGTGAGCGGGTTGGCGTCGAGGTCGCAAATTTTCCCGAAGTAGGTGATGCGCAGCTTTTCAATTTTGTCCGGCGCCACCTGCTGTAAAATCGAGCCCAGCCGCTCGCCGAGGTTGAGGTACGGCCGCAGCACCGCCAGCGTGTTCGCGTCCACCGAGGGCATGTTGACCGCGTTGCGAATTACCCCGCCCTTGAGCACTTCCGCCAGCGCCTCGGCCACTTCGAGGCCCACGCTTTCCTGCGCCTCCTTGGTTGAGGCGCCCAGATGCGGCGTCAGCACGACGTTCGGCAGCCCGCGCAGCGGATGGTCGGCCGGCAGCGGCTCCTCTTCAAACACATCCAGCCCGGCCGCCGCCACTTTGCCTTCCTTCAACGCCGCCAGCAGCGCCGCTTCCTTGATGATCCCGCCGCGGGCGCAATTGAAAATACGGATGCCTTTCTTCATCTTCGCAAACGCCGCCTCATCCACCATGTACTGCGTCGCGTC
>JBEKZN010000084.1:0-6427 GCA_049509815.1 Opitutales bacterium | reverse complement strand
ATTCCACGTCAAAGGCGTCCTCCCAGGCCAGGTAGCGCACATGGGTGATGTCCACCATGCGGGCGGTACCAAAGGGCTTTTTGAGGGATTGGTTGGTGTTCATACGCGGCCTTCGCGTTTCAGTTGTTCGATGATTGCAACAAGTTTCCGGTCGGGAGTCCAGCCTTCCATTCCCAGCATGGTATCAAGATTGACGCGGCCCAGCTTCCGGCCGCCGCTAGTTCGCACATGCACATGACGCGGTTCGTGGTCACCTTTCCACCAGAAGATAATGTAGCCGCCGCGGCGAACCTTGCCCATGTCGCTCAGGTTATCAGGCCAATCAAGCCTGACAAGGTTGGGGTGCAAAAACCTTTCGGCTTGAGAAAAGGCGCCGAATGCGCGACGTAGTTGGCCTTACCCCGATGAAGCGTGTCTGGTTGTGCAGGTTTTGGCGATGGCTGGCGGCGATGTTGGCCGCGGCGGGTTGGGTGCAGGCGGAGCCGGTGAGCGTGGATTTCGAGGGGCCGTCCACCATTTACCAGTGGCCGCTGGCACAGTTGAATCCGGCGCTGCCGGCGGACTGGTCGGGCTACGATTGCCTGGTGCTGGAGTTCCGGGCGTCGTCGTCGCAGCGTTTCGAGCTGGCGCTGTTCACGGACAACGGAATGATCAGCAAGCGGATTCATCCGCTGGCGGGGGCGTGGGTGCGGGCGTCGATCCCGCTGCGGTTTTTCGCGGAGCCGCCGGGCAACGGGGTGGATCTGGCGGCGACGATGAACCAGCCGCGCGGTTCGTACTGGATCAACATCGAAAACGGCGGGCATGGGCCGTTGGAGAAGGCGGAGGCGCTCGGGGTGGTGATGTACCAGCCGGTGGGCCGGCCGACGCTGGAAATCCGCTCGGTGCAACTGGCGAAGGACGATCCGGGCGACGCGGTGCTCGAGCCGAAGCCGCTGGTGGACGAGTTCGGGCAATATATTCCGGCCGACTGGCCGGGGAAGGCGAAGTCGCTCGACGATTTGCAGAAGGCGTGGGCGCAGGAGGACGCCGCGCTTTCGGAAAATCTGAGCGCGGACGTGGACAAGTACGGCGGATTCAAGAACACGCAGGCGAAGGCCACGGGATTTTTCCGGGTCGAGAAGATTAACGGGCGCTGGTGGCTGGTGGACCCGGACGGGCATCTGTTTTTTTCGACGGGTGTCAACGGCATCGGCACGGCGATGGCCACGCGAGTGACGGGGCGGGAGGATTTGTTCGCGGCGCTGCCGCCGGGCAATGGCGGGCTCAGCGGCGGACCGGGCGGCGGCGGCAATTTTACGGGCGCGTCGTTCTACACGTGGAACTTGCAGCGGCGTTACGGCGACGACTGGTTGGACAAATGGGTGGATTTGACGGCGCGGCGCATGAATGCGTGGGGGTTGAACACGGTGGGCAGCGGAGCGCCGGCGCTGCTGCGGTCGCAACGGGTGCCGGTGATGGTGATGCTGCGCTGGCAGCACGGCCCGGCGATCATGAGCATGCCCGACGTGTACGCGCCGGATTTTGCGGCGCGGGTGGACGAGCAGGCGTCGGCGCAGTGCACGCCGAACCAGGACAACCCGTGGATTGTGGGCTACTATATCGGCAACGAGCCGCCATGGCCGGGCCGCGAAAGCCAACTGGCGGACTTGATCCTGGCCGGGCCGCAATCGGAGCTGCAGGCAAGGCTCAAGGACTGGCTGGCGAAGGACGACACGCCGGAGCGGCGCAAGCTTTTCATCTATGACGCGTTCGCGCACTATTTGGAGACGGTGGTGGCGGCGGTGCGCAAATACGACCCGAACCACCTGATCCTGGGCATCCGTTTCGGCGGCAAGCCGCCGGACGAGGTGATCAAGCTGGCAAGCCTCTTCGACGTGTACAGCCACAACATCTACGAATACGCGCCCGACCAGGCCTACCTGAATAAAATCGAGGAGCTGACGGGGCGGCCGATCCTCATCGGGGAGTTTCACATTGGCGCGCCGGGACGCGGCATGGCGCCGGGGCTGGTGCAGGCGGCGGACCAGGAGCAGCGCGGGGTGGCTTACCGCTATTACGTGGAGAATGCGGCGGCGAATCCGGCGGTGGTGGGCACGCATTGGTTCGAGTGGGTGGATGAGCCGGCGACGGGCCGTGCCGACGGCGAGAATTACAACATCGGGTTTGTGGACGTGACGGACCGGCCATACACGGAAATGGCGGAGGCGGCCAAGACGACGCACGACCGGCTGCTGGCGGTGCATTCGGGCACGGAGCCGCCGGTGTCGCAAAAGGCGGCGGCACAGTGACGGCCGCGCGCAGGGCGGGGGCGAGTGATTTTTGCCCTGACAGCGCTGCTGATGTTGGGCAGGGTGGGTCAGGTGTTATGCTGCTTGCAAGGCCGTTAAATTGTTGCTCCCTGGCTGGGCTGCTGGCGAACGGCCGGGCTGGCCGTTAAAAACCCCGCTTACCTGGCGCATGGGCAATCTCAATCATCAGCGGCGGATTTTGGTAGTGATCGACAATCCCGGGCGGCTGGGCAATTTGATCACGCGGCACGCGCATTTGCTCGCGCACGGAATCGAGACGGGAGACGTGGTGATGGACTACTCGTTCCTGAAGTGGTCGAAGCATTTTCCGAATTTGAACCGCAACCTGCTGCAGGGGTATCCGATGGTGCCATCGCCGGGCGTGCCGACGGCATTCGTGCGCGCTGGGTTCAAGTTTTTCAGGAAATGCACGGAGCTGCACCGGCAGGGGCGGTTGCAAAAAGTGGCGCCGTGGCTCGGGCATTTGACGGCGATTTACCCGCGGGAGCTGGCGCTGGACTCGGCGGAGTACCAGCGGCTGAGCGAGCCGTACAAGGTGATGCTGCTGGAAGGGTATTTGTTCACGTGCCGCAGCGCGTGTACGCGGCAGCGGGCGAGCATCCGGCGGCAGTTTCATCTGGCGTCGGCAGAATTCGCGGCGCTGAAGGCGGAACTGGACGCGTGGAGGGCGGGCCACGAGCTGGTGGGCGTGCACATCCGGCACGGCGATTTTCGCGAGTACGACGGGGGCCGGTTTTTTTTCACGGTGGAGGAGTATGCGGCGACGATGCGGGCGGCGGCGGCCGCGCTGGCGCCGCGGCGGCTGCGTTTTGTGGTGTGCTCGGACGAGCCGCAGGCGGCGGAGTCGTTCGCGGGGATGGAAGTGCTGATTTCGCGCGCGCCGCACTGGCAGGACCTGATCAAGCTGAGCCTGTGCGACCGGCTGATTGGGACGATGTCCACGTTCGTGCGCACGGCGTCGTTTTTGCGGGAAGTGCCGCTGTACACGCTGCAGCGCGAGCGGACGAAAGTGCGGGCGGAGGATTTTGCGCCGATCCAGGTGCCGGAGTGGTTTTGAGGGGAGCTTTGCGCTTGAGGGGCGCGCGGCGAGAGGTTAATTTCTCCGGATGCCCAGTCTCGACGGCCAGACGGTGGTCCTTGGCGTAACCGGTTCGATTGCCGCGTACAAGGCGGCGGACATCGCCTCGCAGCTCACGAAGCTGGGGGCGAACGTGTTTTGCGTGATGACGAAGGAGGCGGCGCAGATCATCCAGCCGCTGACGCTGCAGGTGCTGTCGCGCAATCCGGTCGGGGTCGATCTGTGGGACGAGGGCAAGGGCTGGCAGCCGGGGCACATCGAACTGGCGGACAAGGCGAATCTGCTGCTGGTCGCGCCAGCCACGGCGAACACGCTGGCGTGTTTCGCGCACGGGCTCGCGCCGGACTTGCTGACGTCGATTTACCTGGCCACGCCCGCGCCGGTGATGCTGGCTCCGGCGATGAACGGCAAAATGCTCGCGCATCCGGCGACGCAGGCGAATTTGAAAACGCTGCGCGAGCGCGGGAATCTAATCGTGGAGCCGGCGGAAGGCCTGCTGGCGTGCGGCTACGAGGGGGTGGGCAAGCTCGCGCCGGTGGAGGAAATCGTGAAACGAGTAGAGGTGTTTTTGACGGCGAAGAAAAAGAAGAAGTAGGCGGCGCGGATTTTATTTGGCCAGCGCGGTGCCGGCCGTTTCCATTTCAACCGGAGCCGGCGTTTCCGCGGCGGACGGTGCGGGCAGCGGGTAGCGGTAGGATTCGTCGGCGAAGTTGCGCAGGACGATTTCGGAGTCGGTGATGTCCTCGACGTAATTGGGGTTGAGGGGAATTTTGCCGCCGCCGCCGGGGGCATCGATGACGAACTGGGGGACGGCGTAGCCGGTGGTATGGCCGCGCAGGGCGCGGATGATTTCGACGCCGCGGCGCGGGTCGGCGCGCAGGTGGGCGCTGCCGGTGATGAGGTCGCACTGGTAAAGGTAATAGGGGCGCACGCGCATCTGGAGGAGGCGGTGGACGAGGGATTTCATGACCTCGGGGTCGTCGTTGACGCCGCGCAGGAGGACGCTTTGGTTGCCGAGGGGGACGCCGGCGTAGCTGAGGCGGTCGCAGGCTTCCTTGAGTTCCACAGTGCATTCGCGCGGGTGGTTGGCGTGGATGCTCATCCAGACGGGGCCGTGCTTTTTGAGGATGTCGCACAGGGCGGGCGTGATGCGCTGGGGGAGGAAGACGGGGATGCGCGAGCCGATGCGGATAAACTCGACGTGGGGAATGGCGCGCAGGCGACCGAGCAGGTAGTCGAGCTTGTTGTCCGCGAGCAGGAGCGGGTCGCCGCCGCTGAGGAGGACGTCGCGGACCTCGGGGTGTTCCTCGATGTACTTGAGGCCGGACTCGAATTCGGGATGGAAGTCGTAGTGCTGGGCGTTGGAGACGAGGCGGCTGCGGGTGCAGTAGCGGCAGTAGGCGGCGCAGCGGTCGGTGACGAGAAAGAGGACGCGGTCGGGGTAGCGGTGCACGAGGCCGGGCACGGGCATGTGGTTTTCCTCGCCGACGGGGTCGAGGCGTTCCTCGGGGGCGACGAGCAACTCGCCGCCGCGCGGGACGACCTGGCGGCGGATGGGGCACTCGGGGTCGGCGCGGTCGATGAGGTTGAAGAAATGGGGGGTGATGGCGACGGCGAGCTTGTCCTTGGCGTGGAGGCAGCCGGCGCGTTCGTCGGGCGTGAGCTCGAGGCGGGACTCAAGTTGCTCAAGGGTGAGGACGCGGTTCTGGAGCTGCCAGCGCCAGTCGTTCCACTGGGCGGCGGGGACGTGCGGCCAGAGGCCCTGGCCGCGGTGCCACTGGGAGGGATGATCGTGCGGGTGCATGAGGCGAAGAATCGATCCCGCCGCGAGAAGCGCGGCCGCGGTTGACATCCATCGAAGAATCGATATATATGAATTCTTCGATAGAGATTGCCCAGATTGGTCAAATAGTCAAGTTTGGGTTCGGATTTGACGCGCAAGATTTTCCCCCGCAATGTTTTCCACACTCCACCACCATGCCCACCCGCGGTGACGCCGATCTGGCCAAGCAGCTTTGGGCCGTGGGCGACCCCGTGCGCCTGCGGATCCTGCGGCTGTTGCCGCAGATGGCGGACTGCCAGCACGAGAGCAACGTGTCGAGCCTGGCGCTGAAGCTGGGGCTGTCGCAGCCGACGGTTTCGCACCATCTGCGGGTGCTGCGGCAGGCGGGGATGGTGTCGTACCGGAAGATGTGCCGGGACGTGTATTACTGGATCGAGCCGGAGGCGGCGGGAGCGATGCTGCGGACGCTGGAGCAGGTGTTTGCGGGGGCGGCGGAGGCGAAGCCGGCGCGGCGCCGAAGCCGCGGGCGGGGTTGACAGCCGTCTGTGCACGGTGCATGGTTCAGCCATGCCCACCAAAACCATTTCGCTGGAGACCGACGCCTACCGGTTACTGAAGCGACAGAAGCGCGGCGGGCGGGATTCCTTTTCCCAAGTCGTCCGTCGGCTCGTGGCGGAGCGGCCGGCGGCCACGTTGGGCGAACTCGATGCGATGATGGAAAAGCTCGAAGGCGCGGGCGCGGGCCCCCGCCGCCGCCCCCATGTTACTGCTTGATACGAGCTTTCTGGTTGAATACGAAGCGGAAGTGGCCGGCCGGCAGCGGGGCGATGCGCGCCGGTTCATCGACGCCCACCGCAGCCAGCCCTTTGCCATCAGCATGGTGAGCCTGGGGGAGTTTGCGGAGGGGTTTGCGGATTTGCGCCAAGTGGAGGCATTTTTGGCGAGGTTTCGGGTCATCAACCTGAGCCGTTTGGTGGCCTACCGGATGGCGGCGATGCAGTCGGCGCTGCCGCAGCGGCTGGGGGAAAACGACGCGTGGATTGCGGCGACGGCGCTATACTACAGTGCCGGGTTGGTGGGCCGGGAGCGGGCGTTTGCCAGGGTGCCCGGGCTGAAATACACCGAGTTTTAGCGGGGCGCGGAATTTCGCCGGCCGGTGCGAAATTAATTTGCGCCGCCACCGCTGCGGGCGTTAATTTCCACCTTCATGGCTGAACGACTGACGGGACAGGGCGTGCTGGCGCTGGAAGACGG
>JBEKZN010000083.1:0-6475 GCA_049509815.1 Opitutales bacterium | reverse complement strand
CATCGAGACCACCCGCACGCCGTTGCCCAGCTGGTTGGCCGCGTTCATGGCGTGCTGCAGTTCGGAACCGCTGGCCATCAGGATGAGGTTCAGGTAGCCGCCCTTTTCGTACTGCGCCACATAACCGCCCGACAGCACGCCTTCGCGCCGCCAGTGCAGTGGCACCGACGATTGCAGCGGAATGGCCTGCCGCGAAAGGCAGATGACCGTCGGACCATCGACGCGGTCGAGCGCGGCGACAAACGCCCCCGCCGTTTCCTCCGGATCGCCGGGGCGAATCACGTCCAGGAACGGTATCGCCCGCAGCGCCGACACCAGCTCCACCGGCTGGTGCGTCGGGCCGTCTTCGCCCACGCCGATGCTGTCGTGCGTGAAAATGTGAAACACCGGCAGGCGCGCAATCGCCGCCAGACGGATGCTCGGGCGCATGTAGTCGGCAAACGTCAGGAACGTCGCGCCGGAGGGGCGGAAAATGCCGTGGTACGCAATGCCGTTGCAGATCGCGCCCATGCCGTGCTCGCGGATGCCGAAGTGCAGGTTGCGCCCAGCGCGGTTGTCGGTGTCGAAATCGCCGGCGTCCTTGATATAATTGAGGGTCGAGCCGTGGAGGTCGGCGCTGCCCGAAAGCACCAGCGGCATGACCTTCGCCAGCGCGTTGAGCATGTCGGCCCCGGCTTTGCGGGTCGCGATCGGCGCCGTGCCTTCCGGATAGGCCGGGCACGATACGAAAAGATCCTTGGGCACCGCCCGATCCAGCCCCGAACGCAGCAGCTCAGCCTGTGCGGGATTGGCCTTCTGCCAGGCCTCAAAGGTGGCCTGCCATTTCTGATAATAAGCCTTGAGGTTCTTCTTGTGCTCCGCGAAATAGCCGCGCACTTCCGGCGACACATAGAACTTCTCCGCCGGCAGCCCGAGGTTTTTCCGCGCGGCGTCCACGAATTTGACCCCGGCTTCGCCATGCGCCTTCTGCGTGCCGGCCACCTCGGGAATGCCTTTTCCGATCAGCGTCTTGCAGATGATGAGCTGCGGCTTGCCGTCGCGGTCCTTCGCGTTCTTGGCCTTGTGGTACGCCTTGAGCACCGCGGTCATGTCGTTGCCGCTTTTCACGGTTTGAACGGCCCAGCCGTACGCCTTGAAACGCATCGCGGTGTCCTCGCACTGCGTCTTGGCGGCCATGGCGTCGAGCGTGACGTCGTTCGAGTCGTAAAAGAGAACCAGGTTGTCCAGCCCCTGGCGGCCGGCAAACGCCGCCGCCTCGCTGGCCACGCCTTCCTGCATGCAGCCGTCACCGCACAGCGCCACAATATGGTGGTCGAAAATCTTGTGCTCCTTCGTGTTGAAACGCGCCTCGGCCATTTTGGCCGCAACCGCCATGCCGACCGCGTTGCCCACGCCCTGGCCCAGCGGACCGGTGGTCGCCTCGACGCCCGGCGTTTCGCCAAACTCGGGGTGGCCCGGAGTCGTCGAGCCCAGCGCGCGGAACCGCTTGATTTGTTCGATCGGGATGTCAAAACCCACCAAATGCAGCCAAGCGTAAAGAAACATGCTGCCATGGCCGGCGGACAGGACAAAGCGGTCGCGATTCATCCACTTCGGGTCGTCCGGATTGAGATGCAGCGCGTAACCAAAAAGTACCGCGCCGATTTCAGTGGCACCCAGCGGCAGGCCGAGGTGGCCGGACTTGCAGGCCGCCACGGCATCCATGGCGAGCCCGCGGGCTTCCGTACAGGCGCGAGTGAGAAGTTCGTTGTTCAAGCTCATGTTAAAAACCTGGTTTGTATAGTTAAGACCGGGCAGTCAGGGTGGAAAAAGGGGAAAGAGGTACCATCCCGCCCGGCGTCATGCCAGCGAAAAAACTTGCGGGAACGCCCGCCAGCCTGCTCCAATCTTCCGACAAGTCAATCCCCCGGTGCGTAACGAACTGGTGACGAGACAATTACATGAAACGCCTTTGGCTTTTTCTCTGCCTGTTCCTGCCCGCGTTCGCGCACGCCCAGAACACCACCAACGGCGTCCCCCCATCGTTGCTCGACCACCTGACCACCGGCATCAACCTCACCCGCTGGTTCGGCTACGTGGACAATCCGGACGACACCAGCCATTTCCAGAACTACCTGAGCGTGGATGATTTTGCAAACTTCCAGCGCCTTGGAATTCATTTCGTCCGCCTCTGCGTTACCCCGAAAGTGATCGACAACCAGGGCCAGCCCAAGGCCGCCGCGCTGGCCTGGGTGGACTGGGCGCTCGACTGGCTCCAGGCCGCGGACATCGCGGTGATTTTCGACCTGCATGACAACGGCGAACTCAAGCTCGATACCCCCGGCCAGGACAACACCAGCTTTGTGTCGTTCTGGCAGGCCATCGCCAAACACTACCAAGGCCGGCGCGAAAACCTGCTCATCTTCGAATTGGTCAACGAACCGGTCTTTCGCAAAAACCCCGAAACTTGGTACGCGCTCCAGGAAAAAACCGTGCAGGCCATCCGCGCCATTGACCCCGCCCGCACCATCATGGTCAGCGGCACGGATTACAGCTCGATCGACACCCTCGCAAACATGACCCCGCTCCCCGAAAAAAATCTCGTTTACACCTTCCACTGCTACGACCCGTTCTTCTTCACCCACCAGGGAGCCACCTGGGCAGGAGACTCCGTGAAGCCGCTCAAGGACATGCCCTTCCCCGCCAACCCCGCCGCCGTGGATAAAATGATCGCCCAAATCCCTGCCGCCAGCCAGGGCGCCGTGCGCTGGTATGGCCGCCAACCCTATGACCAAACTTACCTGCTCAACCGGCTGAAAAAGGCCGTGGACTGGGGCAAGCAAAACGGCGTGCCCGTTGTGCTGGGAGAATACGGCGCTTACGCCCTCGTCTCCCCGCCGGACTCCCGCGCCCGCTGGTTTGCCGCCATGCGCTCGGCGCTCACACAACTCAATCTGCCCAATTCGCTGTGGGGCTACGACGACTCCTTCGGCCTGGGTCGTCGCCGCGAATCCGACGGCTCCCTCTGGCTCGATCCCGTGACCCTGCAAAACCTGTATAATATCCCGCCCGCCCAAAAATAGGCGAACGGGTTTGTCTTGCCCAGTCGCCCCACCCCGGACAATTAGGGCTTACCCCTTCCGTACACTCCCGTCTCATTCACCTCTTCCCTCCATTCCCATGACCCACGCCTGGCACGATGTCATCCCCGGAGAACAACTTCCCCGCGAATTTACTGCCGTCATCGAAATCCCCATGGGCTCGAGCGTCAAGTACGAGCTCGATAAGGAAACCGGCCTGCTCAAGCTCGACCGCATCCTCTACTCCGCCGTGTATTACCCGGCAAACTACGGCTTCATCCCGCAAACCCTCGCCGAAGACGACGACCCGCTCGACGTGCTCGTACTCTGCCAGGAAGCCGTCGCCCCGCTCACGCTCGTGCATGCCCGCGCCATCGGCCTGATGACCATGTTGGACAGCGGCAAGCGCGACCACAAAATCCTTGCCGTGGCCGTGGACGATCCCGAATACAACGGCTTCGCCCAGGCCCACGAATTGCCCACGCACCGCCTTTCCATGTTGCGCCGCTTTTTCCAGGACTACAAGCAGTTGGAGGGCAAAATTGTCGAGGTGGACGAAATCCAGCCCGTGGAGTCGGCGGAAATCGTCATCAACGAGTCGCTGGTTCAGTACAGCGCCCAGCGCCGGGCGGGCTTCCGCACGGCCAGCCGCTCGCGCCACGCCCTCTAGCGCTCGCCTCCGCGCCGGCTGACAGCCGCCTCGCCCACAACCATACCGATCATCCGCCTTACGGCGGCATCGCCGCTCGCGTAAGCATTACGAGCCAGCCGACTACTCCCTCGACATCTTTCCTTCGCGCGATAAGACACCCAAAACCCATAAAAATCCCCGATGAAACTAATTCGCCCCAAAGTCGTCCTTTTTCTCGCGGTCGCGGCATTGTCCTGTTCCCTCCACGGCCAGCCTCTTTCCAATACCACCGCGGCCGTATCGCCCGTTCCAACCCCGCCACCCATTCTGACCCCGCCGCCCGCCAAAACCCCGCGAATCAACGGCCCGAAAATCTTCGGCGTTCGCCCGGGTTCGCCATTTTTGTTTTCCATCCCTGCCACCGGTGACCGCCCGATGCAATTTTCCGTGGATGGGCTGCCCGCCGGCCTTCAGCTCGACCCCAACACCGGCCGAATCACCGGGCAGTTGAACCAAACAGGCGAATACCCCGTCACGATTCACGCAACCAATGCGCTCGGCCAAGCCAGCCGCCCTTTCAAGATCGTCGTCGGAGACGAGATCGGGCTCACGCCCGCCATGGGCTGGAATAATTACAATCTCTCCGGCCCCCACGTTGACCAAAAAATCATCCTGGCCGCCGCCCACGCCATGGTCGATTCCGGCCTGGCCGAACATGGCTGGACTTATTGCAACACGGACGACGGCTGGCAGGACGTACGCGGCGGCGACCTGAATGCGATCCAGCCCAATGCGGGGTTTCCCGATATCGCCGGCATGGTGAAGGAAATCCACGGCCTCGGCTTGAAAGCCGGCATCTATTCCAGCCCCTGGGTCACCACCTACGACCGCCATATCGGAGGTTCCTCCGAAGACCCCCAGGGAAAATGGAGCACCGCGCTGGCCAAGGCCAACAACCACGACCACAGCCAAAAACTTCCCTTTGCCATCGGCACTTACCACTTTGCAGTGCCGGACGCCAAACAGTTCGCCCTCTGGGGCTTCGATTACCTGAAATATGACTGGGCCCCCATCCATGTGGACGCCACCAAGGAAATGTACGATGCCTTGCACGCCACCGGTCGCGACTTCGTCTTCAGCCTGTCCAACAATGGCCTCTACACCCTGCTCAACGAAATCGGCAACGTCTCTCCCTATGCCAACTCCTGGCGCATCACCGATGACGTGCATGACAAGTGGGCCAACATCAGCAAAAGCGCGTTCGGCAACGACGCCTGGGCCCCCTACTCCCGCCCCGGTCATTTCAACGACCTCGACATGCTGGTCATCGGCGTCATCGGCTGGGGCCATCCGCATCCGACACATTTGACCCCCGACGAGCAATACACTCAGGTGAGCATGTGGTGTCTCCTGTCCTCCCCCCTCCTCCTGGGCTGCGATCTGCAAAAGCTCGATCCGTTCACCCTCAGCCTTGTCACCAATGACGAAGTTCTGGACGTCGATCAGGACAGCCTCGGCAAACAGGCCACGTGTGTCGCCCAAGACGGCGACCTCAACGTTTACGCGAAACCCCTCGAAGACGGAAGCTGGGCCGTCGGCTTGCTCAATCGCGGCCTCACGACGGCCACGGTAACGGTGAAATGGGCCGACCTTAAGCTCACGGGCAAGCAAGTCGTGCGCGACCTCTGGCGGCAACAGGACCTGGGCGTTTATGACCAGCAGTTTTCCTCCCCGGTGAATCCGCATGGCGTGGTTTTGCTCCGCATTAGCCCCGCCAAATAAAGTCTAACCCGATAACCTGTCGGTGACGTCGAAGTTTTTCGTCAAGCCGCCGGCTTCCCATTCCCGCAGGTGGTTGTTCACCGCTCCCCTCTGTTCCACGGTGATCGAAGAACCGCCGCGATGGCTCCCGTCGCTAGACGTCGCGCAGCAAGGGATGGGACGCACAACGGATGCCGCCGCCCCACTGCGAAACAATGTCCATGCGAAACCCGGAGACGACCTCGACTTTCCGCTTTTCGAGTTCCTTGATCAGGCGCGTGTGCTCCTCCGCGACGAGCGGAGTGTTTTCCTGCAAGCATACCGTGTTGCAGCCCATGTGATGGGCCTCCTCTGGGGTCGCCGGAATGATCTCCCAGTCTTTCAGCAAAGCCGGAAGCCCGCACGCTAAACCGCTCGTATTGCAGACTCCCAGGCCCGGGCGGATGACGGCGAAGATGCAGTCCAGGTGCAACCATTCGCCCGTAAGTGGAACCTCGTGCACTTGGTAGCCTTCCAGATCGAGCGCGCGCTGCAACCAGTCGATGCCGGCCCGATCCGAAGCCAGCCCGGAATTTCCCACCAGAACGTCCTTGCCAAAAATGAAGATGTCGCCGCCTTCGAGAAATGGGCCCGGGCCATCGTAGCTGGGCGTCGGTTTCACCGGTCGCGCCTGGGGCATCGAGAAATAACGCGCCCCGGGATCTTCCGCCACCCGTCGCTCCAGCAACTCGCGAATGCCGAAGATCTCGCGCCGCCGATAAGGGGTCTTCACCGCAAGTTCGATGAGCTGATTGCCGACCACCAGAATCGGATCCCGCACATAGACTGGCGCTCCTCCCACCGCCAACTCTGCCCCGTACCGCAACTCGTCCGCGGTCAAAGGCCGCGCGCGGTGCACCTTCACGCCCGCCTTTTCGTACACCTTCGCCAGACCATCCAACTGGCGGGCGGTCCCTTCGACCAGTTCGGGAGCCAATTCCTTGAGGGGCCGTCCCTGGTGCTTTTCCAGCAGCCCCAGGGTAGC
>JBEKZN010000082.1:0-7295 GCA_049509815.1 Opitutales bacterium | reverse complement strand
CGTCTTCGCGACTTCGACGACGGGCATCACCACGCCGGGCATGGCATCAAAAAGCGTGGGCATGGCAAAAACTCGGTGGTGGTTGACGGCCGGGAAACTTACGGCCCGGCGCGGCGCCATTCGTGCTTCGATTCCCAGACGAGGCGCTCGGCGGCGAGCGGACCCCACGAGCCGGCGGCGTACGACTCGAGGCCGCGGCGCCCGTTTTCGGCCCAGAAATCGAGAATGGGGGAATAGAGCTTCCAGGAGGTCTCGGTTTCGTCGCCGCGGATGAAGAGCGTGGAGTCGCCGATCATGCAGTCGAGGATGAGGCGCTCGTAGGCTTCGGGGGTGTTGGAGCCGAAGGTGGTGGCGTAGCGGAAATACATTTTCACCGGCTGGGTGCGCGTTTCCAGGCCGGGGACCTTGGAGTTCATGAGCAGGGTCGTGCCCTCGTCGGGCTGGACCTGAATGACCAGGGTGTTGGAGGCGAGGTCGAAGCGCTCGGTGTCGGCAAACAAAATGCCCGCGGGTTTCTTGAACTGGATGGCGATTTCGGAAACGCGGCGCGCGAGGCGCTTGCCCGAGCGCAGGTAAAACGGCACGCCCTGCCAGCGCCAGTTGTTGATGGAGAGGCGGGCGGCGGCATAGGTCTCGGTGGAGGACGTGGCGGGAATGTCCTGCTCCTGCATGTAGCCGGGGACTTTCTGGCCGTCGATGAGCCCCTCGGTGTATTGCGCGCGCACGACGTCGAGACGAGCTGCATGGTGTGGTTCTGGATCATGTCGCGCAGGGCGCCGGACTGGTCGTAGTAACCGCCGCGGGTGCCCACGCCCAGTTCCTCGGCCACGGTGATCTGCACGCACTCGACGTAGCGGCGGTTCCAAATCGGCTCAAAAATGGTGTTGGCGAAGCGCAGCACCATCAAGTCCTGCACGGTCTCCTTGCCGAGGTAGTGGTCGATGCGGTAAACCTGCTGCTCCTCGAACTGGCGGCGGATGATGCCGTTGAGCTCCTGCGCGGTGGCCAGGTCGCGCCCGAAGGGTTTTTCGATGATCATCTTCGAGGCCAGCGGCGTGCCGACGTGGCGGCGGGCCAGCCCGCTGGCGCCAAGGTTTTCGAGGATGGGCTTGAAGACCGTCGGGGGCGTGGAAATGTAAAACACGCTCTGCAGGTCGCGGCCGAGTTTCTTCTCGATCTCGTCAATCCGGCGGCCCAGGTCCTCGAACGCCTTAAGGTCGTCATACGCGCCCTGATGGTAGAGGGTGTTGGCCTGCACGCGGCGCCAAATGTCCTGCTCGAGCGGACGGCGGGAAAACTTGGTGATGTGCTCCTGGGTTTCCTTGCGGAAGGCGTCGTCGGGGATCGGCTTGCGCCCGTAGCCGATGAGGTAAAAGTCGGCCGAGAGCAGGTTGTCCACCGCGAGGTTGTAGATCGCGGGCACGAGCTTGCGGGCGCACAAATCGCCGGAGGCGCCAAAGATGACAACGACCGTGGGCGGCGCGCCGCGGTGCTTGCTCAAACCTTGCAGGAACGGGTGGCGTAGTGGTTCAACCATGAGGAAAGGGCCGGGGACGAGCCGACCGGTCGGCGTGAAAATGTTTGGGAAAGAGCGGCACGTTGGCGTGGTGCAGCACGTCCGAAACCCCGTCATCAGAAACCCTAACCTCCAGAATGTCGAAGCGAAAATGCGCGGGCGGCATGGCTAAACCCCGCAAATACGCCCGCGCCGCGCGGGCGACGGCGCGTTTTTTCCGCGCTGTCACGGAAAAGTAACCTGGCACGAGCGCCCGGGCGGCGCGCGTGCGCACCTCGCAAAACACCAGCACCTCGCCGTCGCGCGCGACGACATCGAGTTCGTCGCGCCCCGCCCGCCAGTTGCGCGCGACGACGGTCCAGCCGCGCGCGCGCAAAAATTCCGCCGCAGCCGATTCACCGAGCCGGCCGCGCGCCGCGCGTTCGGTGTCGGCCCCGGGCCGTTCGGGCAAGCCCCAAAACCACCGCCAGCGCGCGCCCAGCCGGCCCCAGAAATGATTGCCCCACCCGCTCATGCCGCCAGCCTGAGCCAACCGCCATCCGCACGCAACCCGCTTTCGCCACGCCCTACTGGCTTTGCCCGTGCGCGGCCATCGACAGAATCAGCCAGGTGAGGCCGAAGATGCAAGCTAGCGCCACCACCAAACTCAACGCCTTGCACAAGCGGATGGTCCGCGGCAAACCTTCGAAATGCCGGTCCTTGAGCGGCCGGTGCGCGCGGGAGATTTTCCAGTTTTGCCAGGATTCGTTGAGCTTGTAACTGGGCGTGCAGAGGATGTACAGGCTCCCGATCAGCGGCACGCCGAAGAGCGCGGAGACGATGAACCATTTGGCGGCGTCAATCATGGGAAATGGGCGTCAGCGACAATGTTTGGACAACCGGAGCGAAATTGGAAACAGACAATCTTCGCCATTCTTTCAATTTTGCGGCCGGAGAACAAACTTTTTTCGCCGTTCGCCAGGCCGCGCGGCAGCCGGGAATAATCCCGCCTGGAAGGGAGAAAATTCCTCGTCCATGGGAACTTCGCCCGCGCCGCCGGCGAATTCACTCGCCGGATTTGGCCGGAGGCGGCACCTTCAAACCGGGCAGCACCGCGGGCACCGGAGCGAGCAGCTTGGCTTTGAGCGACGCAATGGTGTCGCGGGTTTGCGCGGCACCCTCGAACTGCTCGGCGCGCACGGCGTCGTTCAGTTCGTCCTGAAGTTGCGCGATGCGGTGGCGCACCACGACGGGGTCCGCGCGCTCCCGCGGGATTTTGCCGCGGTGGCGCACGCCCCGGTGCATCCGGGTGAGCAGCGGCGGCAGCAAGCCGGCGAAAGCACCGTAGCAGGCCGGGCAGCCGAAACGCCCCTGGCGCTCGAAATCGCGCTGGCTGCAATCGCACGACGGGCAGCGCGGCGAGCCGTCCGCCCGGGCGCCGGAGGCGGCATCCGCATTCTCCAGCAGCGCATAGCCGTGCGGATCGAGCACGCCGGACACCGCCGCATGCGCCTCGCAATAGGCGGCCGTATGCGCCGTCCCGGCGAGCACCCACGTCACATGCACGACGGCAGGCTGGCCGCATTCGCAACATCCCTCACTGGCGGACTTCTTCATGCGCGTATCCTCGCTCAAACGGCGGTTTTTAGCAACTGCGTTTTGGCCCAAGGCGCGGACAAAATCGCCTACGCCTTTCGTCGCTGCAACCATTTCCGCACGTCTTTGAGTCCGCGCGTATTGAAGACCTGCTCCCTGGTCAGCCAGCCTTTGCGCCCGACGCGCACGCCCGCGCGCACATGCTCCAGACCGGCCGGCTCGTGGGCGTCGGGATTGATGACGCAGAGCACGCCCTTTTCCGTGGCCTGGCGCCAGTGCCGCCAGTCCATGTCCAAGCGGCGCGGGTTCGCGTTGAGTTCGATCAGCTTGCCGTTGGCTGCGGCGGCCTCGATCACCCGCGCGACGTTCACCGCGTAGCCCTCGCGCTCGAGCAACAGGCGCCCGGTAAGATGCGCGAGCATCGTCACGTGCGGATTTTCCAGGGCGCGCACGATGCGCTGCGTCATCGCCGCCTCGTCGTTCGCCTGGCCATAACGGTTGTGCACGGCAGCGACGACGTAATCGAGTTGCGCGAGCACATCGTCGGCAAAGTCCAGCGCGCCGTCCTTGAGGATGTCGCATTCGGTGCCGGCGAAAAGATGCACGCGGAATTTTTTGGCGTCGTTGAGCTTTTTGATTTTTTCGACCTGCGCGAGCAGCCGCTCCTCGTCCAAGCCGTGCGCCTGAAAAGAAGACTTCGAGTGGTCGGAGATGCCGAGGTATTCCCAGCCCAGCGCGTCCGCGGCGGCGGCCATTTCCTCGAGCGTGGCGCGGCCGTCGGAAGCGACGGTGTGGTTGTGAAATGCGCCGCGCAAATCGCCCTCCTCGATCAAGCGCGGCAGCGGACCGGCCTCGGCGCGGGCGATTTCGTCGAGGCCCTCGCGCAGTTCCGGCGGAATCGGATGCAGGCCGAGTTTTTTGAAAATGTCGTCCTCGCTGCGCGCTTGAATCACCGAGATCGCCGCCGGGCCGCCGGCGCTGGGATTGTCCTTGGGCGTGAGCCCCCACTCGCTCAGGCTCAGGCCGCGGCCCAAGGCGCGCGAACGCATTTTCACGTTGTGGTCCTTCGAGCCGGTGAAGTGGTGCAGCGCGAAATAAAACTGCCGCGCGGGCACCACGCGCAAGTCCGCCTGCAAGCCGCCCGCCAGCCGCACCGAGGCCTTCGTCTCGCCCTTGGCCGTGACCTCCTCCACGCCGGGTTGCGCGCAAAACCAGTCCATGACCGGCCCGGGCATTTCCGCCGCGACCAAAAAGTCGAGGTCACCCACGGTTTCGAGCCCGCGCCGCAGGCTGCCCGCGTGCTCGGCCTGCTCGACTTCGCGCAGCTTACGCAAGCCCGCGAGAATCGGCTCAGCCAGGTGCCAGGCATCCCACCACAAATGGCGCCGCGCATAGGCTTCGCGGTGGCGGATGCCCGCGATAATTTTCTCCTGCGTCTTGGCGCCGAAGCCCGGCAGCTCGGCCACCTGGCCGGCCGCGCAGGCCGCGGCGAGCTTGGCCACCGAGTCCACGCCGAGTTTTTCGTGCAGCGCCTGGATTTTTTTGGGGCCGAGGCCCGGCACGCCGAGCATCTCGACCAGCCCCGGCGGGATGCCAGCTTTGAGTTCATCGTAAAACTTCAGCCGGCCGGTCTGATACAACGTGGTGATTTTTTCGACCAGCGCCTCGCCCAGGCCCGGCACCTCGCCCAGCGTGCCTGCCGCGATGCGCGCGCCCAAATCGCCCTCGAGCGCGCCGAGCACACGGGCGCCGTTGTGGTAGGCGCGCACCTTGAACGGGTTGTCGCCCTTTAATTCCAGCAACGTGCCGATTTCCTCGAGCACTGACGCAATGGCTGCCTTGTCCATGGCCTGCTTCTACCGCAAACGGCGCGGCCAAGGCAAAGCCACTGTTGCGCACGCGGCGCGGCGGCTATTTGGCATCGAGCAGCTCGACCTCAAACACCAGCGTGGCGTTGCCCGGGATGGGGCCGACGCCATCGGGCCCGTAGGCCAGGTCCGGCGGAATGATCAGTTTGCGTTTCTCGCCGACCTTCATGCCGGCCACGCCTTCATCCCACCCGGCAATCACCTGATGGCCGCCGAGTGCAAATTGAAAGGGCTGGCCGTGATCGTCCGAGGAGTCGAATTTCGTGCCGTCAGTCAGCCAGCCGGTGTAGTTGACAGTGACGGTCTGGCCGGCCTGGGCTTCCGTGCCGTTGCCGGCCTGCAAAATCTGGTACTGCAATCCCGAAGGAGTCGTGACCGTCTCGGGCTCGATGGAGGAGTTTTCCGCGGGCGCGGTTTCCGCCGGAACGGGCGGAGCCGGAGGCGCGGGAGCAGCGGCAACCGGCGCCGAAGCGGGAGCCGATGACGCGGCCGATGCCGGCGCGGAAACATCGGCTGACGGCGCAGGGGCCTCGGGCTCGGGAATGCTCTTGCGCACAATCAGCATGATCGCGCCAAACACCACGACGACCGCGATGACGCCCCACAGAACGTTGCTTGAAGATTTTTCATCCATGGCTGGCCGTGAAAGGTGATTTTGAACGGGGTTGAAGGTAACGTAGCTCGTATTTAGTGGCTCGTCGAAAAAATAAATGCGTAGATGATTCCCGAGCGGGTTTTGTCGCCCGTGAGGTGCAAAATGACGGGAATTGCCGCGCGGGCGATGGGGTTCGAGGCGGTGGTGATATTCCCCGCGGGCAGCTTGGCCAAGGGCAGAGGCGTGACGGTCAAGGTGTAATGCTGGCCGTGGGCGATTTCCTTTAACGAAGTCTGAAAATTGTCGCCCGCCGACCCGATTTCAAGTTTCTCAAACGGCAAATCCGGCGCGAGCGTGATGTCCACGGTCTTGGGGTCCAGTTTGTCGCCGGTTTTCCAGTACACCACCTGCGGGTCAAAATCCAGCACCCGCGGAATCGTCGTCTGGATGGTCAGCTCGATGGTCGGCTGGGAAGGCAAATCGGTCATCACCGTGGCCATCTCGCGCGCGGAGCCGCTGCGCCCGCCGAAGGCGAAATCCAGGCGCACCTCGCCGGATTCGCCGGGGGCGTAAGTGTCCTTGTCGAGCATCGGCGTGGTGCATCCGCAGCTCGGCTGCACATCGGTGATCTTCACGGTCTCGGGTCCGGTGTTTTTAAATTTGTACACCGCCACGGCCTCGGTGTCCGACCACTGTGCGGGGACGGTGATGGTGGTGTTCTCGAATTCCAGCTTTGCGCGGGCACCGGGCGCCAGCACCAGCCATGCCGTCGCGCCGGCGGCCCAAGCCAGAAAAAAACGCGCGCTCATGGGGTTCGGGCGGCGGGTTCCGACGCCGGAGTGCTCCATCTGAAAACCACGACCGCCAGCGCCAGCAAAACCGCGTCGCGCCCCAATCGCAACGGATAATTCGCCGGGCCCGCGCCCTCGCCAAAACAACCGCAGGTGATGTCCAGCCCGCGCGCCCAGGACACCGCGAGCAGGATCAAAAATGCCGCCAGCAATGCGCCCAGCACCAGCGCCCCGGCCCGGCGCCACCGGGTCGAAAGCACCGCGGCACCCGCGACCAGCTCGAGCGCCGGTACAAAGTACGCCAGCCCCAGCGCCAGCGCGTGCGGAAATACGCGGTAATCCTGCACGGCGCGGAAAAATCCCGCCACGTCCTGGGCCTTGGTGACGCCGGCCGCGAGAAACACCGCGCCCAATACCGCGGCCGCCAGCAGCGGCGCGGCGCGGCGTTGAACCCATTCCATGATGGCGGCGTCCTTCACGGCGATCCTTTCCATTGGCCATTTTGCAGGGCGCTTTGGGCAGCCTCCCAGCCGCCGAATAATACATAGACTTCCGGCAGCCCGGCCCGGTCGCGCAGGCGCGCCGCGACTTGCTCACTGGCGTGGCAGCCGGCGTCGTCGCAATACACCACGACCGCGCTGTCGGGCGTCCAGTGATTCAGGAACGGCGAAAATTCGGCGTCCCAGGCGGACTCCTGCAAGTTCACGGCCTGCGGAATGTGGCCCGCCGCGAAGGCCGCCGCGGACCGCGCATCCACCCACACGACCGGCCGCGTCTGCGCGAGCGCCCGCGCCTGGGCGAGCGTGATTTCACCCGGACCCGGCACCGGCCCGCTCCAGGCCAGGCCCGCCGGCTGCCATGCACGCAACCCCGCCGCCACCGCCGCCGCCAGCAGCAAGAGCACGACGACCTGCCGGAAAAGATTCACCGGAGAAGGAGGATCAAGTCCT
>JBEKZN010000081.1:0-6570 GCA_049509815.1 Opitutales bacterium | reverse complement strand
ACGTGGTGGGCGAGGCGATTGGCGTGAAGATGGAGAACGGCATCATCGAGGTGAGCCGCCACGAGATTCACGTGCGATGCCTGCCGAAGGATTTGCCGGACTTTATCACGATTGACGTGAGCGAGCTGCATGCGGGGGATTCGATCCACGTGCGGGACCTGAAGGCGATCGCGGGAGTGATTTTTGCGGAGTCGGCCGACGAAGTGGTGGCGGCTTGCGTGATCCCGACCGTCGAGGAAGAGGAAGCACCCGCCGCCGCCGTGCCCGCCGAGGGCGAAGCTGCTGTGCCCGCCGAGGGCGAAGCGGCAGCCGAGGGCGAGGCCGCCAAAGGCGCCGATGGCAAGCCGGCGGCAGCCGGGGCCAAAGGGGCCGCGCCCGCCGCTGGAGCCAAAGGGGCCGCTCCGGCTGGCGGAGCCAAGGGGGCAGCCGCACCCGCCGCCAAAGGGGCCGCGCCGGCCGCCGGGGCCAAGGGAGCCGCTCCCACGGGCAAGCCCGCCGGCAAAAAATAACTTTTCCGCGTCGGATCCGGGTGGACACCCGGGCTCCGGCGCTTTCCACTGTTCTTTGAGACATGTCCATCGCCGTCATCGCCGGCCTGGGCAACCCTGGCGCGGAGCATTACCGCACGCGCCACAACCTTGGTTTCTGGGTGGTGGACGCCCTGGCGCGCGAAAGCGGCGCCGCATGGCGTTCCGAGCCCCGTTTCCGGGCGGAAGTTGCCCGCGCCGAAATCGCCGGCCGCGCGCTTTGGCTGCTGAAGCCGCTCACGTACATGAACGAGAGCGGGGTGGCAGTCGGGGCGTTTCTGCGGTTCCACAAGCTGGGGCCGCCGGAGCTGGCGGCGGTATTCGATGACATCACGCTGCCATTGGGCCGGCTGAAAGTGACCGTGCGCGGAAGCGCGGGCGGGCACAACGGCGTCGAGAGCCTGCTGGCGCACGTGGGCCACGACTTTGTCCGGGTCAAGCTGGGCATCGGCGGCAAGAGCGCTCCGCAAATGGACCTGAAGGACCATGTTCTCGGCCGGCTGACGGTCGGGGAGGAAATGGTCCTGACGGAACGGCTGCCGGAGTTTTTGCGGGGCCTGCGGTTGCTGACGGCCGAGGGGCCGCACGCGGCGATGAACGAGTTGAACCAACGCACTTTTCCTGAATCCGACACCTCCACACCCTCCTAATTGGATGACTGCCAAAACCGACCTACGGCCCTATCGGGCCATCTTCCTACTCGATACCCGGGGATACACCAACCCGGTGGACACCCTCGTGGCCAAGCTGCGCGACGCGATCATCGCGGTGCAGGGCGAAGTCACGCAGGTGGAAAACCACGGCGTGCGCGATTTCGCGCGGCCGCCCGAAAAGGGGTACCCGAACGGGATTTTTGTGACGTTCACGTTCACGGCGCCGAAGACGGCGCCGGCGGCGTTGCGCGAGAAGCTGCGGCTGGACCGGACGGTCAACCGGCTGATTGTGCGCTCGGCGAAGGCGGCGTAAGCCGGCGCGCGAGCGTTCGAGCGTTTTTTCCAACCACCCCCATCCGCCATGGCCTCATTCAACAAGGTGATTTTGATGGGCAACCTGACGCGCGACCCGGAGGTGCGGGTGACGCCAGGGGGGCACACGATTTGCAAGTTCACGGTGGCGTGCAACCGGAAGTTCAAGTCGCAGGACGGGCAGGAGAAGGAGGAGGTGTCGTACGTGGACGTGGATGCGTTCGGGCGGCAGGCGGAGACGATTTCGAAGTACTTCAGCATGGGGAAGCCGATTTTGCTGGAGGGGCGGCTGCGGCAGGACAAGTGGGAGGACAAGAACACGAAGGAGAAGCGCAGCAAGCTGATGGTGGTGCTGGAGGGTTTCAGCTTTGTGGGCGGGGGCCGCGGCGAAGGCGGCGGACCCGAAGCCGGCGGGGGTTCCGATTACAACGAAAGCGCGCCACCGGCGCGTCCAGCGGCGAAGCCGGGAACGGCGCAGCGTCCGCCACCGCCGGCGGACCAGATTGACGAAGACGTGCCGTTTTGAAATGGCGGGTTCTTCTCACGGTAAAGATTGCCAGGGGTTTTCAGTAATAAGCATCCAGCAATCAGGGACTGAGGGTTTGTTCACAGAGCCGGGGAGACCCGGCTCTTTTTTTTTCGACCAGGTCTTCTTTTATGGCGCCCTAGTGATATGAAGGTGGTGTGGTAAGTCTTTGGAAGGGCGGCAGTCATTTTTCCCGGAGGGAGAATGGATCGGGTCGGCGAGGGCAACGGAGGTTTTGCGCAAAATTGCTCTTATTTACGCATAAGGACTCTTGTGCGCAAGAGGGATTTGCGCTATCCAATCAAACTTTGCGCTCTCTTACCCCGTGGCGAACCGCACATGGGGCAAGGGACCGCCGGTTTGTTCATCCAATGCCCCGATTACCCGCCAAGCCAGGTTTCGCACTGATCATTGTCCTGACCTTGATGGCGCTGTTGGTGCTGCTGTTTGTGACCCTCACGGTTTCCATCCAGATCGCCTCGCAGCAGTGCGCTTACAATCTCAAGACCACGCAGGCCCAGTTGAACGCGTTGTACGGGGTCAACGTGGCCATGGCGCAGCTGCAAAAATTTGCGGGGCCGGACACGCGGGTCACCGGCACGGCTGATCTGGCCCGGCGCGATGACGCCAACGATCCTTCGACCAGCCTGCCGGCGTCGTTCACCTACAACGGAACATCGTTTTCCTACAGCAGTTCGAGCACGATGCAAAGCGACCTTGATGATGCCAGCGGCATCGGCGTGGGCGGGAGCAACGCGCCGAGCGCGAACGGGGGCACCCGGTATTGGACGGGGGTATGGGGCAATGCGGCTCCCGGGTACGGCATTTTTCAAGGCAGCAGCCCGGCTGGCGGCGGCGGCAACACCACGCTGGCCACGATGCCGACGCCGGTGCTGCTGACGTGGCTGGTCAGCGGGGACGAAAACACGACGCTCGACCTGGCCCAAAACGGCACGACCAAGCAGATCACGATCGCCAGCACCACCGCGGCGAAGCCGGTTTTCAGCCCGGCGACCGTCATCACCTCCGGCAACAGCACCATCACGGCCAACACCACGGCGACGACGGCCCTTTCGGCCCAGGATGTCACCGTGAACGGCAGTCCCGCCAATTTTACCCTGCTCGTGGGCCCCAACAGCGCGGGCAATACGTCAACGAGCATCACGGTCAGCAGCAACGGCACGGCCTACCCGGTGACACAGTTGCCGCAGTCCCGCTACGTGGCGGCGCCCCTGGTTTCCCTGATTGAGCCGGGAGAATCGGGTGGCATCAGTGCTTCCTACATCAGCAGCGGCAGCTATGCGTACTGGGTGGGGGACGAAGGGGTGAAGGCCAGATACAACCTGGTGGACAATAACAGCGCGGATGCGTCCACGCTGATGTCCGTCGTCACCAATTACTCCACGGGGACGACAGACGGCTTGCCCAAGGCGGATACTTACGTCGATCGTTTGATGGCTCCGCAGCGCAATGCCATCGAGGAGATGGACTCGCTGCCGACTTATCCCGCCAACAATTCGACCCTCAACAACGTGATGGATCCGCTGGAAGCGCATTATGTGGGGGTGACGGGCGATCCGATCATGAGCAACGTCACGCTGGCCGACGATCCGATCCGCGCCCATTTCCACGACATCACCACCTACTCGATGGGGGTGCTGTCCGACTCCCAACTGGGCGGGCTCAAATACGACCTGACCACGGCCTTCGAGACGCCGAAAGTGTTCAGTTCCGACTTGCAAGGGAAGAAAATCCTGCCGGACAACGGGACGAACGACGCCAGCGGCAACAACACCATCAACACGAACCTGGCCAGCTCGACGAACCTGGCCAACCCGTATTATGGAGCGCCGAGCATCAGCCCGGCGATGGGGCCGTTTTGGGACTCGCTCCAGGCCTATTACAACATCGGCGTGTCGGCAAATTCCAGCCTAGCCACCACCAGCGCGATTCCGATCCAGCCGGGGGTCATTCCCGTCATCGTGCAGGGGCGGTTGCTGATGGGCGTGTTGCTGGATTCCGGCGAACAGGTGGACATGACGCTCAACGCCGGCTTCGTGCTATCCAACCCCTATAATTACACGATATCCGCCAACAAGGGGCTGAACCTGAACTACACGATCAACACCCACACGAAGTCCGAGTGGGGTTTTTACTTTGCGCCGGGACCGCACGAAACCGCGGGGACCACACTGAATCCCGGATTGAGGAACAGCTACGAAACAATCGCGACAGCCTACCCCAACGCAAAAGCCGCCAGCGGAGCTGCTTCTCCCTACTACGCCATCCTGCCGAATTTCGTGGATGATCCGTCGGGCAGCAGCAATCCCTCGCTGCTGGGCAATTTGACATTCCACCTGAGCGATGCGGGCACCAGCACCGGATCCCTGACGCTGCTGCCGGGCCAGACCAAGCTTTACACCATCCTCGGCTCCGCAACCACCCCGAGCCTCGATATGGAGGAAAAGACATCCCCGCTGAACGGCAACTTCAGCTATGTGGGCATCACGCTGGGGTCTGCGGGCGCGCGCACCCTGCAACTGGGAGCCAATTTGACCAGCAGCACCAGCAATTTGGCCAACTATGTGATCGTCCAGACCGGACAGATCTACACGCCGGCGCCGACGTCGGCGACGGACGTGCTGGTCTCGGGATTCATGCCGTCGGTGGCGTGCACCTTGCAGGTATTCGCGCCCACCGGCTCAGTGTTTACCAGCAGCGGAGCGGCCACGACCACGCCCACGATTTTACAGTCGATCATGGGGTTGGACCTCACCGGCGATGGCATGGGCGGCACCATTCCCAATATTCCACTGAACATCAAAAACCTTCCCAGCGGCGACCAAGGCACGGTCACGGATGGAGCCACCGCCGGGTCCGTGCCCCATTACGTCTGCGGTTATTATTTCTGGCTGGGGCTGCCGGACTCCGCTAGCTTCTATTCGATTGGGACTTACAATTATGCCAATTACAGCGGGGGTGGCGGGGCCTCGGGGGCATCGGAAACCGGCATTAGTTCCGCGCAAGTGTCCGGCAATTTGACTTTAACCGCGATGCCGTTGATGGATTTGTGCACGGGTAACGTCTCCTTTGGCAATAATTTTAAGGGCCTGAATTACCGGACCTTCACCGATTTCAACCTGCGGGCGGTGAACGTTTCGTTGCCGCCGAGCGCATTGCTCAATCCGCTCACACCGGACGGCTACACAGGCATCACCTCGAGCGCGAACAACACGGCTTACAATGGTTTTCCGAACGTCCCCCCCTATCTTCGCTTTTTCGACCCGACGGCCGGTGACAATTCACAGCCGAGTCTTGTGAACAGCGACACCCAGTTTATGCGTAACTCGTTTTACGTTAGAAACTTGGGCACCTGGTCCGGATCGGGTCCGGTGACCCCCGAGTGGGGTTACGCGAACAATAGCGACGGGCAGCCCTATGTGATGCTATACAGCCTGCCCTGGCGCACGCCCTCCGTCGTGGGCAAAACCAACAGCCTGCCGGTGCTCTCGCTCGGGCAGTTGCAACATGCCGATGTGACGGCCGACGACATTTTCAACTCGGTCAGCTACCAGCCGGGCAACGCGGTCGGCAATTCGTATGCGTCACCCTTTGTGGGCATGGGGCAGAGCATTTTTTCCGTCAAGAACAATGCTTCGACTTATCTCAGCAACGGGGGCACGGCGTTAACCTCCAATCAGCTCGGCGCGGGCGCCAATTTCACGCTGGGCCCCGGGGCGACGAAAGCGAATGCGAACATGTACGACATGAGTTACCTGATCAACGCGGCGCTCTGGGACCATTATTATTTCTCGGGCATTGCGCAGGGAGGCGCCAACACGACGGCGATCACTGGCGCAAATCTGACCGCGCCACCTTCGACGGCCACCGGGCAGATTTCCAATCCGCGGATGAAGTTCGCCGCCGGTTACGCGCCCACCAACGCCCAATTGAACATCCCCTTCGGGACGAATGGCATTGCGAACGTGAGCGCCAGCATGGCGGACCTCGAAACCAACAGCACGAGCCAGCAAAACTACATGCCGCAGGGCTACGGGCTGGCCCGTTATCTGCTCAACAGCGGGGCGTTCAACGTCAACTCCACGTCGGTTGAGGCCTGGAAGGCAGTGCTGGCCAGCCTGCGCGGGCTGCCGCCTTCGGCATCGGGCAGCCAGCTGACGACCGACAGCACGACGGCGCCAAATCCCACGGGACCCGCCGCAAACGCCGTGCTGGCCTTCCCCCGGGTAGCCGCCACGCTGGTGACGGGCACGAATGCCACTTATCAGGCCAATTACACCTTCAATGGCACGGGCAGCGACGCGCCGAATGCGGGCGACAGTGACCAATCTTATGCCGGCTATCGGGTACTTTCGGATGAGGATATCAACAACCTGGCCACGGCCATTGTCCAGCAAGTGCGCGCGCGCGGGCCGTTCCTGTCGCTGGCCCAGTTTGTGAACCGCCGCCTGGATCCGGCCAACAACGATCCGATGAGCGTGTCGGGGGCGTTGCAAAGCGCGATTGATTCGCTGCCGCTGGTGAACGGAGC
>JBEKZN010000080.1:0-6615 GCA_049509815.1 Opitutales bacterium | reverse complement strand
GCCGCCGCCCTTACGCGCGCCGCCCACGCCACCCGCCCCAGCACTCCCGTGCTCGTGCGCCTCTCCGACTTCGCCGGTGTGCCCATGGTCCCCGACAACGACCCCAACGGCGCCGGCCCGCGCGGCATCGGCATCCGCTTCCAACTCGGCGAGCACGTTCACACCGACATCGTCGCGCACTCGGCCGACGGCTTTCCCACGCGCACCGGCGAGGAATTTCTCGAATTCGCCCGCGCCGCCGCCACCAGCAACCCGAACGGCCCGCACCCCACGCCCATCGAAGCCTTCGTCGCGTCGCATCCCGCCGCCCTGCGCTTCGTCCAAATTCCCAAGCCCATTCCCACCAGCTTCGCCCGCGAATCGTTTTTTGGCGTGACCGCCTTGAAATTCACCAACGCCGCCGGCATCAGCCGCTTTGGCCGCTTCCGCATCCTCCCCGTCGCCGGCAACGAATACCTCGACGCCGACAGCGCCGCCAAAAAATCCCCCAATTTCCTCTTCGACGAATTGTCCGCCCGCCTCGCCAAAGAGCCCGTCAAATTCCGCATCGTCGTCCAGTTGGCCGAACCCGGTGATGACGTCAACGACGCCACCACCGCCTGGCCCGCCAGCCGCACCAACCTCGACTTCGGCACCATCACTGTCACCGCCCGTGCCGACGATGCCGACCCCGAAATCCGCAAAGTTATTTTTGACCCCATCCCCCGCCTCGATGGCATGGGCCCCTCGGACGATCCGCTTCTCGCCGTGCGCGCAGCCATTTACCTGCTCAGCGGCCGCCGCCGTCGCGCCGCTGCGGCTGCCGGCCACTGAGACTGGCTCGCGTCGGAAAACTGGGATTGGCTGAGGGACAACAACGCGCCCGCCAGGCTTGCTGCGCCTGTGTCCGCACTCAGTAATCAGCAATCAGCGATTCCGCTTCCTAAACTCCCGTCTTGAATTTACCCCTCCCGCGGAGCAACCTCCGCCTCATGCCCGCCCCGCATCCGCCCTGCGAAGTCATCCTCGCCCTCGACGTCCCCACCCGCGCCGAAGCCGAAGCCTTTCTTGACCGCATCGGCCCCGGCCTCCGCTGGGTCAAGCTCGGCCTTCAACTCTTCGTCCGCGAAGGCCCCCCCCTCGTTGACGCCATCGCCGCCCGCGGCCACCGCATCTTCCTCGACCTCAAACTCCACGACATCCCCAACACCGTCGCCTCCGCCATCCGCTCCCTCAAAGGCCGCCCGATTGATCTCCTTACCGTTCACGCCTCCGGCGGCTCCGAAATGCTTCGCCAGGCCGCCGCCGCCGCCCGCGAAACTTCTCCCACCCTCCAACTCCTCGCCGTCACCGTCCTCACTTCGCTCGACGCCTCCGCCCTCGCCGAAACCGGCGTCCCCGCCGCCCCCGCCGCCCAAGTCGAGCGCCTCGCCGCCTTGGCTCTCGCCGCTGGCATCCCCGGCCTCGTTTGCTCGCCCGAGGAACTTCCCGCCCTGCGCGCCCGCTTCGGTCCGGGCCCCCTCCTCGTCACCCCCGGCATCCGCCCAGCCGGTTCTGACCCCGGCGACCAAAAACGCGCCCTCACTGCCGCCCAAGCCGCCGCCGCTGGCGCCAGCCTCATCGTCGTCGGCCGCCCTCTGCTGCGCGCCAGCGACCCCCGCGCCGCTCTCGCCGCCCTTCAGGCCGAAATGAAAGTAAAAAGCTTATTGGGCTGAGTTGACCGCATCAGATTAATAACTCCAGTTTTAGTTCTTCCGCCTAGGAAACCATCCTGTTCTGTTCATTCTGTTAATTCTGTCCAAAAATCTTGTCCGCTCTTCTCCGCGTTCTTCGCGTCTTTGCGGTTAAACCTCTATTCCATGCTCAACGCCGCCGTCATGCTCTGCGCGGGCCAAAGTTCCCGCATGAAGGGAACCGTCGCCGACAAAGTCCTCGCCCCCCTCGCCGGTCAACCCGCGCTCATTCACTCCCTCCGCGCCTTCCTCGAAGCCGGCGTCGTTGACCACTTCGTCTTCGTCACCCGCGACGCCGACCAGCAAGCCGCCATCACCGCCGCCCTTGCCCCGCTCGGCCTGCCTCCCACCGCCACCTTCTATGTCCGCGGTGGCCAGGAGCGCCAGGACTCCGTTTACAACGGCCTCCACGAACTCTCCCTCCTCGTTGATTACGTCTTCATCCACGACTGCGCCCGCCCCCTCGTCAACCCCGCCAGCCTCCGCGAACTCCTCCAGGCCGTCCAGCGCGACCACGCCGCCGTCCTCGCCCACCGCGTCACCGACACCATCAAACAAGCCCCCGCCCGCAAACGCGGCGGCCTGCGTCGCCTCCGCCTGCGCGACCTCCGCCGCGAAACCCTCTGGGCTATGGAAACTCCCCAGGTCTTCGCCCGCGAACTCATCATCGAAGCCTACCGCAAACTCCGCCTCGAAAACCTCCGCGTCACCGACGACGCCGCCGCCGTCGCCACCCTCCACCACATCGTCACCCTCGTCGAAAACCCCTTCCCCAACCCCAAGCTCACCCACCCCGAAGACTTCGCCTACGTCGAACTCCTCCTCCAGCGCCGGGTATCTTCCGCCATCACATAAACTGTTGGTCTAAAACTCGCGTGCTCTTCCCCAGCCTCCCCATCTCTTCCCGGCTGGCGATTCTCGTCCTGCTGCTCGCCCTTGCCGCCCTCGCGGACTGGTGCGTGCACCGCTCCGCGGCCACTCGTTGGAAAGAATACTCCTTCCTGCTTGCCGCTGCTTTTTTCGGCGCGTTGTTCGGCCTCGTCAACGATGCCCTCACTTCCTGGCTCTCGCCGGCGTATTTTATCTACGCCAAAGGCATCGCTGCCGGCCCTCACTTTCGTCAGCAAGCCCTTACCCTCGGGTTCCAAGCCGGGTTCGGCGCGGCGTTCATCGCCGCCGCCTGCTATCTATTTGCCAATAACCCCAAACCCGGCCTGCCTTCGCTCCCCTACCGTCAGCTTTCTGCCTTCATCTTGCGTCCGCTTTTAGCCGCGCTGATTCTCGCGCTTGTCCTTGGCATCACTTCTCGTTGGTTCATCCCGCCAACCGTCGATTCACCGCTTGCCAGCGTTATCGGCCCTGCGGCTGCCGTTTGGTTTTGGCGCGTCTGGTGCATCCACTTTGGCCTCTATCTTGGCTTGCTCTTGGGCACCATATCCGCCTGTTTCGCCATCCGCCGTGCCCGGCGCACCCTGGCAAAACATCCCCCTCAGCCCTAAAAACATTGCTCCCCGCCCCAATTTCCGCCGCAATAGCCCCACTATGAAAAAGAAGAAAGCTCCCACTCCCAGCGACGCCCTCGTTTTCTTCGGTGCCACCGGCGACCTCGCCTACAAGCAAATCTTCCCCGCCCTCCAGGCCATGGTCCGCCACGGCCACCTCGACATGCCCGTCGTCGGCGTTGCCAAAGGCGGCGTGGACCTCGACCACCTCAAGGCCCGCGCCGAGGACAGCCTCAAAAACCACGGCGGCATCGACCCCGCCGCCTTCACCAAACTCTGCTCCCTCCTGCGCTATGTCGAAGGCGATTACGCCGACCCCAACACTTTCACCACCCTGCGCAAGACCCTCGGCAACGCCAAAAACCCCATCCACTACCTCGCCATCCCGCCCAGCCTTTTCGCCACCGTCGCCGAGGCCCTGCAAAAATCCGGCTGCGCCAAAGGCGCCCGCGTCGTCATCGAAAAACCCTTCGGTCACGACCGCGCCTCCGCCAAAGTCCTCAACCGCACCCTCCACTCCGTCTTTCCCGAGCACTCCATCTTCCGCATCGACCACTACCTCGGCAAGGAACCCGTCCAAAACCTCGTTTACTTCCGCCACGCCAACCCCCTCGTCGAGGCCGGCTGGAGCCGCCATCACATCGAGAGCGTCCAAATCACCATGGCCGAAAACTTCGGCGTCTCCGACCGTGGCCGCTTCTACGACGAGGCTGGCGCCATCCGCGACGTCGTCCAAAACCACATGCTCCAGCTCATCGCCTGCATCGGCATGGAATCCGCCGCCGGCGGCGGCCACGAGCACCAACGCGACGCCCGCACCAAACTCCTCAAAGCCATCCGCCCCCTCGATTCCGCCCACGTCGCCCGCGGCCAGTTCCGCGGCTACCGCGATGTCGCCGGCGTCGCCCCCGGTTCCACCGTCGAGACCTTCGCCATCCTCCGCTTCGAGATCAAAAACAAACGCTGGGACGGCGTTCCTTTCTTCGTCCGCGTCGGCAAGTGCCTCCCCGTCACCGCCACCGAAATCCTCATTCGCTTCAAGCAGCGCCGCCATCCTGTCCTCGACGACACCTCCGCGCCCCCCGCCGACTACTATCGCTTTCAACTCGGCCCCAAAGTCGTCATCGCCCTCGGCGCCAACGTCAAAAAGCCCGGCGAACTCCTCTCCGGCGAAACCACCGAACTCACCGCCCAGCATCAGGCCCCCGACGAAATGGCCCCGTACGAACGCCTCCTCACCGACGCTTCCAACGGCGACCCCACCCTCTTCGCCCGCGAAGACGCCGTCGAACAATCCTGGCGCATCGTTGATCCCATCCTCGCCAACCCCGTCCCGCTCCAGGAATACGAACCCGGCACCTGGGGCCCCGCGAAAGTCAGCCCCCTCCTCACCCCCGCGGGCGGCTGGCACAACCCCACCCCGGCCTAATTCAGAACACCCTCTCATCTTTCATTCGCACCTGGCTTCTCCGTTATGCCATCCAGTCCTCGACCTTCAGGCCCGGCACGCGCGAAAAATGCTTCGTGTTGTGTGTGACCAGCACCAGTTCGCGTTCCAGCGCCTGCCCCGCAATCTGCAAATCGTACGCGCCGATCTTTTGACCACCCTTTTCGAGGACTGCCCGCACCCGCGCCGCGGCCCGGGCATCACCCGCCTCAAAAGGCACCAGTTTCACGGCCTCCACAAACTCGCGGAACCGGCGCTCCGGCCCTTGCTGTCCCGGCATCTTCTCAAACCCCACCCATACCTCCATCATCGAAACGGTTGAAACCATCAGCAGTTCCGCTGACTTCGCCGCCACGCGCTCGTTCACCGGCAGGCGTCCGTTGACCAAGTAAATCAACGTGTCCGTATCTAGGAGAAAGCTCATCGGATGCGCTTGCGTCGCTGGGGGGCTGGCTGCGGTGGCCTGGCCAATGGAGCTCCGCCCAGTTCCTGCATCCGTGCCAGCAAATCGCCCACTGAAACCAGGGTTTTGTCCCGGCGCAGCGACAGCTTGCCGCCGTCTTCGCGTCGCACAATCACGGTGTCCCCCGGCGCGGCAAACCAGCGTGGGAGCACCACCGAAACGCTGCCCCCGTTGCGGTGCGCTCTGACCCGGCGTTCATCATGCACTTTCATGTTTAAACCTAAAGTTTAGATATTTATCGCCTGGAGTCAATCCTCAAGCTTGCGCCTGCCCCGCCTTCCCCGTCCCATTCACCAGCTTCCCGTCCTCCAGGTAAATCAGCCGGTCCGCCACGTCCAAAATCCGCGTGTCGTGCGTCACCAGCACGATCGTGCACCCCGTCTCCATGGCCAAATGCTGCAACAGCTCCACAATCTCGTGCCCCGTTTTTCCGTCCAGTGACGCTGTCGGCTCGTCCGCCAAAATGATCTCCGGCCGGTGGATCAGCGCCCGCGCAATCGCCACCCGCTGCTTCTGCCCGCCGGATAAGTGCGCCGGCTTTTTCTCCGCGTGCTCCTCCAATCCCACCCGCCGCAGCATCTCCCGCGCCCGCACCCGCGAGCTCGCCCCGGTCTCCCCCTCCACGAACGTCAGCGGCATTTGCACATTCTGGCACACCGTCAGCGCCTCCAGCAAATGATGCCCCTGAAAAATAAACCCGATCTTCCGCCGCACCTCCACCAGCTCCTTCGGCTCCGCGCCCGCGAGCTCCTGGCGGTCCACCACGACGCTCCCGCGCTGGATTTCCCGCTGGCCGCCGATCAGCTTCAGCAGCGTCGTCTTCCCCGACCCCGACGGCCCCATGATGATGCAAATCTCCCCGCGCGTGAACTCCACGTCAATCCCGTGCAGCACCTCCTTCGTCTCCAGCCCCTCGGTGAAGGCGTGGTGCAAACCCCGTACCCGGATGATGGAATCGTTTGCCATGATGAATCGTGAACTTTTGCTCGGTTAAAAAATATCCGCCGGGTTCGCCTGCCGCAACTTCCGCGTCGCCAGCCACCCCGCCAGCAGGCACATCCCGAGCGACAGCCCGAACACCGCCAGCACATTCACCGCGTTCAAGTGCGTCGGCATGTGCGCCAGCATCCGCGTCAGCCAGTACAAAAACGCCGACAGCAGCGTCCCCGGGATGAACCCCAGCACCGACAGGATGATCGACTCCTGCAGCACCAGCCGGATGAAATACCCGTCCGTGAACCCGATGGACTTCAGCGTCGCGTACTCCGGCAGGTGGTCCGTCACGTCCGTGTAAAGAATCTGGTACACAATCACCGCCCCCACGATCATCGCCACCATCATCGAAGCGCCGATCACAAACCCGATCGGCGTCCGCTCCGCCCAATACTGCTTCTCCTTTTCGACAAATTCCGCCATCGTGTGCACCTCCACGTCCGGCGGCAGCAATTCCCGCAACCGCTGCGCCGCCACCACAGGGTCCGACCCCGGCTT